>WFXV01000202.1 GCA_015490435.1 Thermaceae bacterium | reverse complement strand
GGGCGAGGCTCCGCGTGCCCGCCTCCAGGGGGCGCGCCGGGGGCGGGCGGTCGAGCAGGGTCTCCTCGGGGTTTTCCAGCACGTAGGGACCCTTCGGGACCAGGACCCCGTCGGTTCCGAGCGGCTTCGCCTCGCGCAGGTGGGGGGCGAAGAAGTTATAGACCAGGACCGGGAAGAAGGGCCGGTCCACCAGCGTCTCGAGCGGCGGCAGGTAGAGGCTTTCGCCGTCGGACCAGAGGAGCCCGCGGCCGGCGTCGTCCACCGCCAGCGGGGAAAACCCCGCCCCCGGCGGCGGGGGGACCGCGAGCCGTTCCCCGAGCAGGGCGGCTCCGAGCAGGAAGGGGTGTCCGGCCTCGCGGTCGGCGACCGGGGCTTCCCCCAGGGCGCCCGGGGCGAAAAAGAGGGTGGGGCGCTCGGGCGGCTCCCGCGGGGTCTCGACGCGGATCGCGAGCGCGCCGGCGCGGTCCGGGCGCGCGCCGAGGAGCGCGAGCAGCCGCGCGAGCGCCGGGTGTCTCGCCTCCAGGACGACCCGAGGCCGGGCGCGGAGGTAGGTGCTGGCGTCGTCCAGGGCGAGGGCGTCCTCCTCGAGGAGGCGGGCCTCGTGCCGGCGCTTCGGGGGAAGCCGGAGGGTGCGAAAGCCCCGGGCGGGAAGCGCGAGCTCGTGGACCTCTCCGTCCACCCGCACCCGCCGGATCGCGGGCCCGTTTCCGCTGCGGCCGACGGCGAGGAAGTCCTCGGTGAGGCGGGTGATCCCGGCGTTTTCCTCGCCGCCGCCCACCGGATAGAAGGCGGCGGGGGGTCCGGGGTCGCGGTCCCCGATCCAGACCACCGGCGCCCCGGGCAGGACCTCGCCCGCGGCGGCGAGGGCGGCGGCGACGTCGAGCCCGGCGTCCCCCGGCCGCCAGCGCTCGAGGGCGGAAGCGATTTCCCTTCCCGTCCCGGGGCCGAGGATCTCGGGCCTAAGCCCCGCCCGCACCGCCGCCGCCCGGGGGACCTTGCGGAGCAGCGCCTGGGCGCGGGCCTTCGCCCTTTGCCAGCGTTCTCCGGCGGCCATCGAGGCGCTGGCGTCGAGCACCACCACCAGGCTTTGGGGCGGGGAGGGGAGCCGGGGATCGGCGAGGGCGAGCACCGCCAGTGCCCCCGCCAGCGGCAAGAGCAGGGCCCGCGGGCGCAGCCGGGCCCGGGCGGCGCCGGCGCGTCGCCAAAGGAAGACCCCGGCGAGCCGAACCCGCCGGGGGGCCCGCCGCCGCGAGAGCCAGAAAAGGAGCGGCGGCAGGATGAGGAAAAGCCAAAGCCAGGAAGGATTAGAAAACGTTACCAGCGCACCTCCGTAAGCCCGTAGCTCACCCGTTTCTCGCCCTCGATCCGGGTGTAGCCGATCCCGACCCCGACCCGTTCGCCGAGGAAGGCGAAGAACTGGGCCATCCGCTTGCTGAACTCCATCATCGCCTGGAGGTCCTCGGGGTTCTGGGCGAACATCGGGGTGGTGGCCGCGAGCTGTTCGCCGGCGAGCTTAAGCGCGGGGCCGGCGTTGCTGTAGCTCAGCATGACCACGTCCTTGGGGTAGCGGGGGGCCCAGCGCTGGAAGGTGGGGTCCTCGCCGAGCTTGGGCCGGGCGAGGGCCTGGGCCGCGGCCTCGCTGGTGGCGAGCACCAGCCGGTCGCCGAGGTTGAAGAGGAAGACCGGTTGCCCAAGCCCCAGCGTGATCCGCTTGCCCTTGTAGGGGCCCACCTGGTAGCGCTCCACCTGGAACCCGCCCTCGCCCTCGGGGGTGCTGCTCGCGGCCAGCACCTGGAGCCAGGTCAAGAGCGTGGTCTCGGCGGTGAGGTCGTCCTTGGCCTCGAGGTAGAGGAGCAGGTCCCCGAGCGGTTTTTGCAGGGCGAGCGCGGGGTCCTGGCCGGGCACCGCCAGCGAGACCAGGGCGACGCGGTCGCCGAAGGCCTCGAGGTCGAGCTCGAACTCGACGTCCAGGTCGGCGAGGAGCGCGTTTAGGTAGCGGGCAAGCTCAGGCAGCGGGAAGCAGTAGCTGCTCACCCCGTCGGCCTGGGGGAAGTCGGCGAGGGGCCAGGGGCGGCAGTCTTTGAGGAAGAGGCCGGCGAGCTCGGGATCGGCGCCCCGGTCCAGGGCGAAGACGCTCCGCCCCTCGACGCCTTCCTTGACAATGGTGAGCGTGCTGGCGTAGCGCTTAGGGGTGCGGATCAGGCCGAGCAAGCGTTCAGGGACGTCCTCCCCGGCCAGGTAGGGCTGGGCCAGGGCGGCGAGGGGCGGGAAGTCGATTTGGAGCACGAGGTCGCCGCCGAGCGCGAGCTCGAGGCCCCTTTCCACGTTGCCCTCGAAGAAGCCCAGGGCCAGGGGCGCACCGCCCGCGGGGAAGCCCGCGATCACGGCGGTGCCGTCGCGGTAGCCGGCGACGAGCTCGTAGTCGTCGCCTTCCTGGCTGAACCGCTTGAGGTTCCAGCCGCGGTAGGCCTCGGTCTCACCGAGGGTTTTCCTAAGCTCCTCGAAGAAGGCCGGGGCGGCGCTGGCCGAGGGGCGGGCCAGGGCCAGGAAGCTGCCGTCGGGGTAGACGGCTAGGAGCCCTTCCTGGCCGATCGCGTCCAGGCTCATGAACTTGAGGAAGCGGGCGATCTCCTCCCGGGTCTTCGCGTCCACCTCCTCGCCGCCGAAGAGTGCGATCAAGTCGTCGGCGGTGAGTTTGAGGCGTTCGAGCTCGGCCTGAAAATCCACGAAGAAGGCCTTCTTGACCGCGAGGTTCCGGAGGTAGAGGGTGAAGACGGCGCCCTTCGGCGACATCGCGGGTAGGCTCGCGGCCCAGGCCGGCGCGAGCAAGAGCACGAGCAGGAATAGGACTTGGAACCGCTTCTTCATAGCCCCTCGATTCTAGCAGGGGCTAGAGGTAGTGGGCGTGAAAACCGCGCGCGCCCTGGGCGAGGGCGCGTGACCCGAGCCGGGCCAGGGCGCGGCCGGAGGGGGGCGCGTCGAGGGCCCGGCAGGGCGCAAGGGAGAAGAAGGCCTCGGTGGCGAGCTTCTCAGGTCCCCGCACCCGCTCCTCCCCGTCGTAGAGCGCGGCGTAGACGAGCTGGTTCCGGGCGGTGAGGCCCACCGCGACCCGCCCGCCGAACCGGGCGGCGACCCCGGCGAGGGTGTCCACCCCCACGAAGGGCACCCCGAGGGCGCGGGCTAGGCCCTGGGCGAAGGCGAGCCCCACCCGGAGCCCGGTGTAGGAGCCCGGCCCCTGGCCGGCCACCACCCCTTCGAGCTCCCTAAGGGCAAGCCCGGCCCGCTCGAGAAAACGCATGAGCGTGGGGACGAGCAGCTCGTTGTGGCGGCGCTCGGCCCTGAGGGCGAGCTCGGCCTCTTGGGTGCCGAGGACCAGGTAGGGGGTGGCGGTGTCGACGGCGAGGACGCGCACGCCTTTAAGGCTATAAAGTGAGGGCATGACCTTCAAACGTTTCGCCGAGTACCTGGCGAAGATCGAGGCCGAGAGCGGCCGGCTCGAGATCATTCGCATGCTCTCCGAGCTCTTTTCCGAGCTCGAGCCCGAGGAGCTGCCCAAGGCGGTCCTTTTGCTCACCGGGCGGGTGGCGCCGGAGTTTTTGGGGCTCGAGTTCGGCGTCGCCGAAAAGGAGGCGGCCAAGGCCCTCGCCCTCGCGGTGGGCGCCGACGAGGCCGAGGTCTGGCGCCGGGTGCGGGAGCTCGGCGACGTGGGGCACGCCGCCCAGGAGCTGCTCCCGGACCAGGAGGGCGGGCTTCCCCTCCTCGAGGTCTTTGAGGAGCTCCTCGCCCTCGCCAAGGACGCGGGTCCCGGCTCCCAGCTCAGGAAGCGCGAGCGGCTTTCCCGTCTTCTCAAACAGGCGAGCCCCCTGGAGGCGGTCTACATCCTCCGGATCGTCACCGGTCGGCTCCGGCTCGGGGTGGGGGAGGCCACGATCCTCGACGCCCTGGCCCAGGCGGTCCTGGGCGACCGCGCGAAGCGCCCCATGCTCGAGCGCGCTTACAACCTCACCTCCGACCTCGCCTACGTCGCTGAGCTCGCGCTAAAGGGCGAGGAGGCGCTTCAAAACGTGCGGGTGCAGGTAGGCAAGCCGATCCGCATGATGCTGGCCGAGCGGCTCCCCAACGCCGAAGCGATCATGAAGAAGCTCGGCCGGCACATCGCCGAGTACAAGTACGACGGCGAGCGGATCCAGGTCCACTTCGACGGCGAGCAGTTTTGGGTCTACTCCCGTCGGATCGAAAACATCACCCACCAGTACCCTGACCTGCTCAAGGCCTTCCGCGCCCACCTCAAAAAGCCCTACATCCTCGAGGCCGAGGCAGTTGTCTACGACCCCGACACCGGCGAGCTCCTGCCCTTCCAGTTCGTCCTGAACCGGAAGGTGAAGCACCTTTCCCGGGAGCTCATCGAGAAGTACCCGGTGAAGGCCTTCGTCTTCGAGTTGCTCTACCTCGACGGGGAGGCCCTGATCGACCTCCCCCTGGTCGAGCGCCGGGAGCGGCTCGAGGCCTTCGTCCCCAAGACCGATCGCTTCGAGCCCAGCGAGCGCCGCTGGATCGAGAGCGCGGAGGAGCTCGAGGCCTTCTTCGACGAGGCCCTCGAGGTCGGCGACGAGGGGCTCATGTGCAAGCGGCCCGACGGGAACTACGAGGCCGGCAAGCGCGGCTTCAAGTGGGTCAAGTTCAAGCGGGCAGCCGGCGGCCGCCTGGCCGACACCCTCGACTTGGTGGTGGTCGGGGCCTGGTGGGGCCGGGGGCGTCGGAGCGGGACTTACGGTTCGCTCCTGGTGGCCAGCTACAACCCCGAGGAGGACCGCTTCGAGACCGTGACCAAGGTGGGCTCCGGCTTCACCGACGAAGACCTGCAGAAGATCCTCCCCGCCCGGCTCGACCCCCTGCGCCGCGAGGGGCCCGCGCCCCGGGTCTGGGCCTTCCTCGAGCCCGACGTCTGGTTCGAGCCGGGACTCGTGATCGAGGTGGAGGCCCAGGAGATCACCTTAAGCCCCAACCACACCTGCGCCTACGGCAAGGTCAAGGAGGGGCGGGGGCTTGCGCTCCGCTTCCCGCGCTTCCTCCGCTACCGCGACGACAAGAGTCCTGAGGAGGCCACCACCTCCGACGAGGTGGTCGAGCTCTACAGGCTCCAGTGGAAGTAGCTTCTCATCTTGAGGGAGGGTAAAGAAGGGGTATGCAGCGAGCGATCTTTGCGATCATCGCGGTCGTTGCCGTCTTGCTGATCGGAGGGATCTACCTCTACGGCAAGCGCACGCCGCCCCCGCAGCCCGAGACCACGATCGAAAACCCCACCCCGACCCTGAAGGCCCACATCGTCCTGGGCCGCGCCGACGCCCCTTACACGGTGGTGGAGTTTTCCAACTACCGCTGCCCCCACTGCCGGGACCACGCGCTAAAGGTGCTCGGGCGGCTGGTCTCG
>WFXV01000201.1 GCA_015490435.1 Thermaceae bacterium | reverse complement strand
CGCTCGGGGCCCTCACCCTCGGGATCGACGACGCGGGCGAGATCGACTGGCTCTTGGCGGCGAACACCGACCTCGAGACCGCCGCCCTCTTCCTCTCCGCCGGCTACACCCCACGCTTCGGCCTCGCCCCCGAGCGCTACGCGCTCGAGCTCGCCTACGCCGGCGGCCGCCCGGCGGCCGCGCTCGGCTACACCCGGCGCTTCCTCGCCGGCAGGGCCACCGGGACCCTGGCCCTCTCGGGCGGCGTGGTTTCGGGCACGCCCTACCTCGGCCTCTCGCTCGCGCTGCAAAAAGCCCGCGCCATCGGGCGCGACCGGGCCTGGGGCGAGGCCAGCGAGGGGACGTTCCTTCGCCTCGAGGCGGCCTACCTGGAGGGCTTTTTCGGCGCCCTCCGCCTCGAAGCCCGCAGCCGGGCCGGGCTCGAGGCGGGGTTCGCCCTCGGAGAGGGCGCCCAAGACCCCTGGCTCGGCCCGGGTCCGCGGGGCGCGGTCTTCCTGGGAGTTCGGCAAAACCTCGTCCTCGACGCCTACCTCGGGGACGGGCTCTTTTACCTCTCTCACCTCGGTCTCCGCCCCCGAGTAGGGCTCCTCCTCAACCCCGGCGGGGAGCCCGCCTGGGGAGCGGAGCTCGCCCTCAAGGCCCACCTCGCCTTCCGCTACTACCTGCCCCTTACCCCCGAGCTTCGCCTCGGCTACCGCGCGGACCGGGGGCTCTGGCTCGGCCTCGGCTTTTAAGCCCGGGAGAACGCGGCCGAAAGCCGCGGCAGGTCCACCCCGGCGAGGCGGAGGGGAAACCGCGCCCCGATCCGCTCGTCGCCGACGCGGGCCAAGGAGGCCTCGAGGGCGAGCTCGGGGAGGAAGAAGACCGCCCGGCTCCCCCGGAGCTCCACCACCACCCCCTCGGCGACGTACTCCGGCCGCTCCATGAGCCAGACCAGCTTGAAGTGGGTGCGGGAAGCGCGCTCGGCCGAGCGCACCGCGTCGGCCACCGCCTCGGCCTGCCCCACTCGCTCGAGCACCGCCTCGGCGGAAAGCGGCGCGCCCCCCTCGAGGTGCGCCCTGAGCTGCTGGTGGGCCACCAGGTCGAGGTAGCGCCGCAAGGGGCTCGTGACCTGGGCGTAGGCGGAAAGCCCGAGCCCGGCATGCAAAAGCGGGGTCTTCCGGTAGGTGGTGCGGGTGAGCCACCGCCGGGCCGCGTAGCTCCGGGCGAGCGGATCCTCGGGAAGTGGCCCCTCAAAGGGCCTTTTCTCCTGGGTGGCAAAGGGAAAGGGAATGCCCCGCTCCCAAGCAAAACCGGCCGCCGCCTCCCCCGCCGCGAGCATCAGCTCCCGCACCAGAAAGCGCGAGCGGTAAGGAAAGAGCGGCCGGATCTCCACCCGGCCCGCCTCCACCCGCACCTTCACCTCGGGAAGGGCGAGGTCAAGGGCGCCGTTTGCTAGCCGCCTTTGGTAGAAGGCCTCGGCGCGCTCGAGAAGCGCGCCGAGGGGCGGCTCCCCGAGCCTTTCCTCTGCCTCCCGGTAGGAAAGCCGCTCGACCCGCACCCAGGAGGGAAAGACCCGAACGCCCACGGGCGCGCCTTCCTCCAGCCGGAAGGCGAAGGTGAGCGCGCGGCTTTTTTCGCCGCGCCCCAAGGCCGCCGCCTCCACGAGCCCCTCCGGGAGCATCGGCACCACCCGCTCGGGCAGGTAGAGCGCGCTCCCCCGCTCCCGAGCGGCGCGGTCGGCGGCCGAATCCGGCCCCACCCAGGCGGCCACGTCGGCGACGTGCACCAGGATCTCGCCGTCCCGGTAGGCGAGGGCGTCGTCGGCGTCGCCTGAGGCGGGGTCGTCGTCGATGGCGTAGGCGGGAAGGTCGGTGAGGTCCACCCGGCCCTCGTCGTCGGGCGCTTCCCAAGGGGAGGAAGGCGGCTCGACCGAAAGCCGGAAGCGGGCCGGGTAGGGGTTGACGTAGGGTGTCCAGTAGCTGAGCTCGAGCAAGAGCGCGTGGGCCTCCTCGGGCGTCTCCTTCCGCCCGAGCGCCCGCAAGACCCTAGACCCCTTCGCCCGCCCAAGCGCCAGCGCCTCGACCTCGGCGAGCAGGGGCCGGTCCTCCTCGGAGAATCCTCCCCCTCTAAAGCGCTCGATCGCCGCCTCGAACCGGGCCCGCTCGGCCGCCTCGCGGGCGGCCTTGGCGACCAAGCGCTCGGCCTCCGCCCGGGGGCGCGGAACGACGCTTCCTTCCTCCAGACGAAACCAGGGGGAGTCGAGCAACGCCCGGTAGAGCGCCCAGGCCTGGGCAGGCGTGGCCTCGGGGAAGACCAGCGCCAAAAAGTCCGAAAAGGAAAGGGGCGGCTCGCCCTCCAGCACCTCGTAGACCTCGGCGAGGTCGGGCGGGGAGGCCGGGGAA
>WFXV01000200.1 GCA_015490435.1 Thermaceae bacterium | reverse complement strand
GCTACGGGGTGGGGCTGCTTGCCCTCTTCCTCTTCCTCGCGCTCGCGTTCGCGCTCCTGCCGCCGATCGTCGCCCTCGCGGGGCCGTAGCCCAAGAACCAAAGGTCGGGCGGCGGCCCCGCGAGGGCGACGATCGGCGGCAGGAGCGCGAACGCGAGCGCGAGGAAGAGGAAGAGGGCAAGCAGCCCCACCCCGTAGCGCACGAGCGGGTAGGAAAGCACCAGGTAAAACCGCGTCTCCACGCCCCGAGCCTACAATGGAGGCATGGAAGAGGAAGTCTGGGCCACCCTACACCGACACCTCTCGGCGATCTACGCCGGCGACTGGGCGATCTACGACGAGACCACCAGCGACGACGTGGTGGTCTACGAGTGGTTCGTCACCCCCCACCGCATCGAGGGGAAGAGCTTCCACGCCTTCATGATCGAGCACGACTGGGCGGGCGCCGGCGAGGACTGGCGCTACGATCTCCTCGACCCCCGGCTCGACCTCTTCGGCACCGTGGCGGTGGCGAGCTACACCCTGCTCCTCACCGTGGCCGGCGAGGAGGGGATCCGCCACCGGACGGTGAACGAGACCCGGGTCCTGGTCAAGTTCCCCGAGGGCTGGAAGGTGGTGCACGTCCACAAAAGCCCCGGCCAGTAGGGACAAGCCGCCCCGAAAGGAAGGCCTAAAATGCCACCCGGAGGTGGAACGATGAAGTACCGCATCGAGCGGGACTCGCTGGGCGAGCTCAAGGTCCCCGCCGACGCCTACTACGGCGCCCAGACCCAGCGGGCGGTGGAGAACTTTCCCATCAGCGGCCTGCGCTTCCCCCGCACCTTCATCAAGGCGCTGGGGGCGATCAAGTACGCCGCCGCCGAGACCAACCTCGAGCTCGGCCTCCTCGACGAGGAACGGGCCAAGGCGATCATGCAGGCGGCCGAGGAGGTCATCGAGGGCAAGCTCGACGACCAGTTCGTGGTGGACATCTTCCAGACCGGCTCCGGCACCTCCACCAACATGAACGCGAACGAGGTGATCGCCGGCCGCGCGAACGAGATCCTCACCGGCCGCCGCGGCGGCAAGGAGCCGGTGCACCCCAACGACCACGTCAACAAGGGCCAGTCCTCGAACGACACCATCCCCACCGCGATCCACGTCTCGGCCGCGCTCGAGCTCCACGAGGTGCTCCTCCCCGCCCTCCGCGAGCTCCGGGACGCCCTCGCCGAAAAAGCCGAGGAGTGGGACGAGATCGTCAAGATCGGCCGCACCCACCTGATGGACGCGACCCCGATCCGCCTCGGCCAGGAGGCGAGCGGCTGGGCGCGGCAGGTGGAGCTTTCCATCGAGCGGCTGGAGTCGGTCCTGCCCCGGCTCTACGAGCTCGCCCAGGGCGGCACCGCGGTGGGCACCGGGATCAACACCCACCCCGAGTTCGGCCGGAGGGTGGCGGAAAAGCTCGCGAAGCGCTTCGGCCTACCCTTCCGCGAGGCGGAAAACCACTTCGAGGCCCAGCACTCCAAGGACGCCGCCACCGAGCTCGCCGGCCAGCTCGCCACCGTGGCCACGAGCCTCATGAAAATCGCCAACGACATCCGCTGGCTCAACTCCGGCCCGCGCTGCGGCCTCGCCGAGATCCAGCTCCCGGCGGTCCAGCCCGGCTCCTCGATCATGCCCGGCAAGGTCAACCCGGTGATGAACGAGGCCCTGATGATGGTGGCCGCCCAGGTCATCGGCAACGCCACCGCCGTCCAGGTCTCGAACACCCACGGCAACCTCGACCTGAACGTGATGATGCCGGTGATTGCCAAGAACCTCCTGGAGTCGATCAAGTGGCTGGGCAACGCCACCCGGGTCTTCACCGAGAAGGCCGTCCGCGGCATGAAGGCCAACAAGGAGAAGGCCGAGAGCTACGTCGAGTGGTCGCTGGCGATGGTCACCAGCCTGGTGCCGGTGATCGGCTACGACAAGGCCGCCGAGCTCGCCAAGCGCGCCATGGCCGAGAACAAGACGATCCGCCAGCTCCTCCTCGAGGAGAAGATCCTTCCCGAGGAGGAGATCAACAAGCTCCTCGACCCCTGGTGGATGACCGAGCCGGGAATCCCCTAAACCCCGCTCGGGTTTCGGTGCCGGGGCACACTTCGCCCGTGCCCCGGCGCTTATATTGGGGCTGGAGGTGAAGTATGCCGTACCCGTTCAAGCTTCCTGAACTGCCCTACGCCTACGACGCGCTCGAGCCTCACATCGACGCCCGCACCATGGAGATCCACCACACCAAGCACCACGGGGGCTACGTCAACAACCTGAATGCGGCGCTCGAGAAGTACGACTACCTGCACAAGTACGAGGTCGAAACCCTGCTCAAAAACCTCGCCGCCCTGCCCGAGGAAATCCGCACCGCGGTGCGGAACAACGGCGGCGGCCACCTGAACCACAGCCTCTTCTGGGAAATCCTCACCCCCGGCGGCCCCAAGGAGCCGGTGGGCGAGCTGAAGGCGGCGATCGAGGCCACCTTCGGCTCCTTCGAGGCCTTCAAGGAGAAGTTCAATAAGGCCGCCGCCACCCGCTTCGGCTCGGGCTGGGCCTGGCTCGCCCTCGACGCCTTCGGCAAGCTCCACGTCTTCTCCACCCCGAACCAGGACAACCCGGTGATGGAGGGCTTTACCCCGGTGCTCGGGCTCGACGTCTGGGAGCACGCCTACTACCTCAAGTACCAAAACCGCCGGCCCGAGTACATCCAGGCGTTTTGGAACGTGGTCAACTTCGAGGTCGCCGAGGCCAAGTACCAGGCGGCGAAGAAGACGCTCGAGTAAGGCCCAAACGTCCCGCGCCCCGCGCCTTAGGGTAGAGGCGTGGGGCGCTTGCTCGTTGGCGAGGCTTTTCTCTTCCTCGCGCTCCTCGGACTCATCCTCACCACCCCCATCCGGGGCGCCTGGCCCCGCTTCAGCCCCGATGAGCTCGAGGTCCTCTACCTCCTCTGGCTGCTCTTCGCCGCCACCAAGGCGCTCGAGCATAGGGGAGTCTTCGAAGCCCTCGCCCGCCGCCTCGAGGCCGGGAAGGCCCTCGGCCCCAAACTGGTGCTCGGGACCTTCCTGCTCGCCGCCCTCGTCACCAACGACGCCGCCCTCTTCGCGGCGATGCCGCTTTTGCTCGCGCTCAGGCAGAAAAGGGCGGAGCTCGCCGCGCTGCTCGTCGTCGCCGCCAACGCCGGGAGCGCCCTTACGCCCTTCGGCAACCCGCAAAACCTCTACCTCTACTGGTACTACGGCCTCTCGCCGGCGGCCTTCTTCGCCGCCGTTCTGCCCCTTGCCGGAGGGTTCTTCCTGGCCCTGGCGGCGGCCGCGTACTTCCTCTCGCCCCCGCCCCTCGCTACCCCACCAAAGGAAGGTCGGGTCTCCGTACCCGTACCCGTGCTCGCGGCGCTCTTTGTAGTGCTTCACGAAAACGATACCACTTTGACCCTCTTGGACTCCACAACTTCCAGCGGCGTCCGGTAGCCCAACGCCTGGTGCAAACGCCGGGTGTTGTAGAAGTGCCGGTACTCGTCCAACGCTCGCTGCAGTTCCAAGGGGTCTCG
>WFXV01000199.1 GCA_015490435.1 Thermaceae bacterium | reverse complement strand
CTTGCCCTCATGCTCATCACCCGCTCCGACTACCGGTGGATCGCCTACGGCGAGGTCTCGCCGGAGAAGGCCGTTCGCTTCGTGGAGCGGATGATGGAGCAGTACCTTGTCCACCTGCCGAGTGAGGCCTTGGCGTCCCGGCGGAAGGCGGGTTTGCCTGTCACTCGGCTGATCCTCGCCCCGCACGTCGAGGAGCTCCCCCACTACAAGGACGGGGTAAGGCGCCCTGTTGTGCCCTACTTGATCCTGTCCACCAAAGACCTCAAGGGGCTGAACCTCTACCCGATCAAGTCTAAGAAAGCCCGCCCCTGGGGCCGGCGAGGGCGGGGCAACGAGCTCAGGATTTTCCCCCACAGCCGCCCCGACCGGGATCGGGGCCGCGGCCCATCCCTGGCCTACACCTGGCGGGGCAAGTACGTCTTGGGGCTGCGGCCGCGGTACTCGGGAAAGAACGCCGATAAGCCCTTCGTCTACACCTGGTTCCTTACCAACTGGGAGTTTGAGCGGTGGAGCGTGGCGCTAACCCAGGCCGCGAGGGACGGGGACCTGAGGGCCCTGAGAAAGCTCTTTGCCTACCTGACCGAGTACCCCCGCTTCGCGGGGGTGCGAAAGGATCTTAAGGCCCTCATCCGGGCAGCCTCGAAGGCCTTTGAGCCGCACCGTCGAAGGGCTGATGGGCGCCGCCTGGCCTTCCCCCCTTCCCGACGAGCTCAAGGAACTTGAGCCGATCCGGGCGGTGCCGATCTGGAATGACCCACCGAGGACTCTCGGCGACGTGCTCAGCGAGGTGCAGGGGTAAGGTGCCGTACCTATCGTGTTCAGCTCTTGGGGGTAAGCGCCACCCCGCTCAGTGCTCACCCGGTCGGTGAGCACCTTGGCGCTCACCTGAGCGCGTGGGCGTAGACTCTTTTTGTGGCCGAAGAGCCGGTTTACTACACCCCTGCCCGGGCAGCAGAGGTGCTGGGCGTTGGGCGCTCAACGCTCAGGCGCTGGGGACACCTTTTTGAGCGGGTGGTCGGCCCCCTGCCGCGTGACGAGCGGGGTGGACGGCTCTGGACCGCCGAGGCGCTGGCGCTTCTTGCCGAGGCTAAGCGGCGGGCGAGCGGGGAGCGAATTTCCATGGAAGAGGTCCTTAGGGTCTTGAAGGAGAGCGCCCGGGGCCTGGAGCTCCCCAAACCTCCCGAAGACCTCGGCCGGGAGATACTCGGGGCACTTGAGCGCTTGGTTGAGCGCCTGGAGGCGGTGGAGGCAGAGCTCCGGGCCCTAAAGGAGGAGAATGCCGAGCTCAAGCGGACGCTCAAAGCGCTGGAGGCGCCTAAGAGCCGGCCTTGGTGGAAGTTCTGGGACTAGGCGGAGGCCCCTTTATTTTGGGGGCTCGATTCTCCCGCCTCATTCGCTGGTGGTAGGGGTACCACCTCGATCTCGTGTGCCACGAGCCGCAGACTCCGGGGGCGGAGCTCGCCCCGGATCCGCACCCCTGCGCCCGGTTCGGGGAGGGCCTCCAGCACCTCCAGACCGGCCCAGATCGTCAGGGTGAAGGGTTCTGTGAGCGATCCCTCAGGGTTCGGAAGGATGGTGAGTTCCAGGGAGCCCTCCTCGAGGTTGACGGTTTCCAGCCGCCCGAGGGCGTAAAAGCCTGGGGGAGAGGCGTCTTCAGGAAAGGGGTGCTTCAAAAAGCCGGCCACCTGGCTGGTCTTTGCGAGTTTGCCCTTTTCGGTTCGCGGCCAGATGAGCCAGAGGACCTCCCGGCCCGCGTTTTCGGGGTGGGAGGCGGCGCGGCGAACGAGCTTGTTCTTCCATTCCAGTTGCAGGGGCTCTTTCGCCCCGATGTCGACGAGGGGGTGCTTTCCTTTTTGGACGATGCGGCCGGGGATAACCACGAGGGCGTGGTAGTGGTCGCCCATGATGTCCCGAGCTTACCCGGGGTCCGGGGACCCGGGTGGAGCCACCGACCACTCCCCCTCGCGGAGCTGTGCTAGGGTTCAAAAAAGAGAGCGGTCGAGGCGCGCTAAGCACCACGACCCCGGCAAGGTCAGCTTAGCGCGCCTCCACAGGAGGCGCAAGATGCAGGACCACAAGCTCAGCCAAAACCAGGGAAGCAAGGCCTTAAATCTCTCCGCACACGCGCTTCGGTTCCTCGCCGAGCACGCCCGGCGTAAAGGGCGGGACCCTGACGAACTGGCGGCCTCTTTAGGCTTGGCTTTGGGCGATCAGGAGGTGCCTGCTCAACCCGTGCAACAGTCAATGGAGAGTCAGTTGGGGCAGGGAGAAACTACTGACTACGGGGCTAGAAGCGTTGGGCTGCTCTCCATACCGGATACCGAAGCTCCGTTGAAAATGACTGTTGCACGGCCCGCGGAGCGAGTGCGGGACGCGCTCCATCGCTGGCGCGAGGGCGAGACGGCCCGGCGGTTTGCCGAGCGGACCCTGGCCCGTCAGGGGGGGGCGGCCGACGAGCTTCGCGTCTACCTGGGGGCCCACCCCGAGAGCACGACCGCACGGCTCTTTTTTCTGCTCTACCGCCTGGCCATAGACGTGGCCCGGGAACGCTACGGGGCCCACGCCCGGAAGCTCGCTCAAGTGGCCTTCGCCATCCCGATGGAGCTTTTGGCCGAGCACCTCGGCGTGAACCGCTCGACGGTCTGGCGGGCCTTGAAGCGAATCGAGGTCTCCGGGCTTGTCGCGGCGCGCGACTGGTACACGGCGAGCACGGCAGGGCAGGACGGCGCGAGGGCCACCCGGGTGGCTGCCAAGCTCTTTGCCGTGCGCCTGAAGCCCGGGCGGGCCCGACTGCACCACGACGAGCTCACGCACCCATGGCGCGACCTCGACGGCGATCGCGCCCGGAACCGGACGGCCTGGGCCTGGAAGCAGCACCACGAGCGCCCGAGCTACGCCGTACTCCGCTCCTGGGCCCTGGGGCGGCCGGTGGCCCCGGATGAATCGCCGCCGGACGTGCAGCTCTACGACATCCACGGCCTGGTTGGGCTTTTGCCGCACGAGGCGGCGCCGCTCGTCACCCGGCTCGCCGACTACCTGGCGAAACGGTTGAACGACACCCATAGCCGCGCCTTCTACGCCAAGTTGCTCTGGAAGGTGGTGCGCCTGGAGCTCAGGTCCGAGGCCCTGATCGCGCAGATCGAGCGGGTGGAGGCCGACCTAAGGGAGGGCTGGGCGAAAAATCCTGGGGCGCTTTTGGCGTACCGCTTCTCGGCCTGAGGGTCCCCGACAAAGCCCCCAGGAGCTCCGGGCGGGTGGATGTGAAATTTCGCTTGACTTTTGCCCCCCCCCCGTGGCCTAAGGGTGCTTATTGGAGGGCCGTGCATGGATTCCGGCCCTCCCAGGAGGTGAGGGGTATGAAGAAAGTGCTTGCGGTACTTTTGGTCTTTGGGCTCCTACTCATGGGGGTGGCCCCCGCCCTGGCTGCTGGCGAGCAGGTCAAGGCGGTCGCCGTCGCACAGCAGGATGGGGTCGTGCAGGTGGTGACACCTGAGGGAGAAGAGCTCGGTGATAGTTACTTGTCCGATGAGGTCGGGGGCAATCCAGGTTTAGTTGTACTGGGTATTGTGGCAGCTCGTGCTGCGGCTCGTTGGGCAGCTCGCTTTGTGGTTAACAGGTTGAAAGGCGCGGCTATTGGGGCTGCTTGGGAGGTTGGTTCCCAGGCCGTCAAGACGGCGCAGACTGGGAGGAATAGCTTCAATGCACGCAAGATCGGATGCGCCGCGTTGGGGGGTTCTGCCGCCTACGTGAGTGGGGGGTTTGGGTCGGCCGTCGCTGCATCTGCTGCGGGTGGAGCGGTGGCCGCGTACTGTGGTCCCTAGTTCTTAGTTTCGACCCTAAACCCGCCCGGGGAGAGTGCACCCGGGCGGGTTTAAATAAGGATCGTGGACAGGATTTTGATCATAGCCGCTTCGCTTGTCTGGTCCCATCTTTGGGGCGTTTTCGTGGATAGGCTTTATCTTGGGACAGATATCTTCAGTTTGTCCATTCATGAGCGAGTGCTACGGGTGACCATCTCCCAAGCTGTGGTGCGGTCTTTCCTCTGGATCTTTTCCCTTTCGATGGGAAATTTTGCTCTTGCTGCCGCTGTCTGTGGCGAGTTTTTCCCCTATAGGATACTCCTCTGCCTTGGAGAGAATTCGGACCTAAAGGCATTTGTTGCCGTTTCTTACATCATTCCCGTCGTTCATTCCCTTTTAAGTATCGCTACGCGTGAAGTGCGGGGTGCGTAGCTTACGGGAAGAAGAGAAGTGTTTTGCTTTGGCTGGAAGGCTGTGTATAGTGCCATCATTCGGCTCATTTTGCGTGTTTTCCTTATCGTGGCAGGGGTGCTCCCCTTTGGCCATCCCACACTTTCTGAGTCGTCTTACCGAATCCTCCGCTACACCCACGTCATCGGCCAGGCGGACTGGTACACCTGCGGGGCGGCGGCGACGGCTACGCTGCTCACCTACTACTACGGGGAGCCCGCGACGGAAGGTGAGATTCTCGAGGTCGCCATCGAGGAGACTGAGAAATCGGGAAAGGATACCCTTGAGGGCCTCACCGCCCTCTCTCTGAAGCGCGCCTTGGAGCGGCGCGGCTACATGGTGAAGGCCTACCGGGTGAACCTGGCGCAGCTTGCCGACTACTTTCGCCGGGGCGGGCTACCCGTGATCGGCCACGTGACCAAGCCTCAGCTCCACTTCCTGGTGATCGCGGGGATCGTGGACCCTCCCTATGGCGGCCCAACCCAGGTCCTGCTCGCCGACCCATCTTGGGGGCGCAGGATCATACCCCTGGAGGCCCTGGTGACAGAGAAGGGTTTTTCCGGGGTGATCCTCCTTGCCATCCCGAAGACGAAGGCCCAGCTCAAGGAAGCGAAGGCGCTCCAGGCCAAGGAGCTCGCCTGGGCAAAGGCGGAGCTTTTACGCCTGGCTGCCCTTCGGGCTCGGTTGCCCTAGGAGAAAGGAGCGTGGTGTGTAGTGCGTGGTGTGGGGTTTTTGAGGCGGCCTATCGTCCCGGCGTTTTCCCTTTTACTGCTTCTCGGCTTGTCCCTGGCCCAGTCCCTCCCCGAGCCGGTGGACCCCCTTAAACGCCCGGAGCCGGAGCCGGGGAAGCTTGCCTTCTCCGCCTCGATCGGCTACACGCCCACCGGTTACACCGTCGTGGGGCTCGACGAGGACCGGGGCCCTTACACCGACCAGGCTGCCGGGCATGCCTTCACGGCTGACCTGACGCTCAGCTACGCCCTCTCAGAGGCCCTTTCCTTTGGGGCGGGGCTCACGGGCTCCTTTGCCTATACCCAGACCCTCCGTACCTTTGCTGATGAGACCCGGGACTACCTGGATGAAACGCGGGTCGACCTCGTTCCCCGGATCGCCCTCGCCTACCGCCTCGCCCCTGACCACCCCCTGGACCCGGGGCTCTCGCTCTCCCTGAGCTACCCCTGGGCGGCCTCGGCCTCGCTTTCGCTCTCCTTCCTCCGGGACCCCACCGTGCTCTCGCTTTCCCTGGAGGCCTCCCACGGCTTCAACCCACCCTACCCCACCACGCTCGGGGCTTCCTTCGGGGCGGGGTTCGTGGCCAACGACCGGGTGAGCTACCGGATCTCGGCCGCCCTAGGCCGGCCCATCGCCTACGCCACGCCGCCCACGCTCACGGCAGCCTTCGGCGCCGACCTCGCGCTGGACCCCGAGTCGAAGCAAAGCGTTTCCCTCACCCTCCGGGCCTCGCTCAGCGGCGGTGAGATGCGGGCCGGGCTTTCCCTCGGGTACCGGGCCCGGGGCATCGCGCTCCCGGCGGTCCCTTGAGCCCGGGCCGGTTTTGTGGGTTTTATGCGCCCACGTTTCCGCTTCGATCGCGCAGGCTTTATGCGGATCTCCCCGGGTAGGCCTGCAACTTAATGCACGGAAATCCCGTCCAGGACGGCGTTTATTCGCGTTAATCCCGCTTATCGGGCTTTTATGTGAAAAGTTTCTCTATCGGCCTTGATACGCGATTTCGAGGCCGGGCACCGGCGAGCGTCCGGTGATTCTGGCGTAGAGCACGAGCGGATCCAGGTCCACCCCTCCGGGCCAGGCCACCGTGCCGAGCTCGGGGTCCACGTAGGCCCGGGCAAAGAGATCGGGGTCCTTGAGGGTTTCCAGGATCCCCGGAAGTTCGAACTCGCTGAGGTCCACCACCCCCTCGGCGCCGTCTTCGAAGCGGAGCCAGAGCTTCATCCCTTCCAGGGGACGGACCTCGACCACGTCCGGGATCATCGCCTCCATGCTACTCCAGAGGCGGAATGGGCTTTAGGGGTTCGCCCCGGCGGGCCCGCTCCCAGTTCTCCAAGAGTTCCTTTTGGTGCAAGAGCGCCCACTCGGTGACCAGGCCCATGGCTCGGGGCGGTAGGCTTCCGGCCAGGAGCCGGGCGTCCTTGATGGCGATCGCGGCCTTTCGCCCGCTGTAGCGAACGTGAAAGTGCGGGGGATCGTGGTCGCCGTAGTAAATCAGCACGACGATGCCGAAGAAGCGGCTGATGACCGGCACGGGCTCAGCCTAATACCCGCTCCAGCCAGGTGCGCCAGACCCGAGTCTTAAACATCCGGTTGCTTTCTCCGGTCTCGGGTCGCAGGACCACGAGCTCTTCGCCGACCTTGAAGGAAGCGAGGGGGCCCGCTTCGTCCTCGGCGAAGGAGGGCTTCGCCCGTTTCGCCAGAGCCCCGGCCACCTGATCGAGGACCTTTTCCGGCTGGGCCTCGGCGAGGGCGGCCTCCAGTTCCCGGACCCGCCTTCTTTCGGCCTCTAGCGCCCCTAGAACCTCGGCGAGCTCTTCCCTAAGGGTTAGGCCTTCCCCTCGGCCCGGTGGGCCCTAGAGAGGCTCTCAGCGCGTTCTTTTTGGCAGCCTTCAAGCTCAGCCCGCAGTTTTTTGACTTCGTTTTTCCACCCGAGCATGTCTGCCTCCCAAAAGAGGAGGAGCCCCAGGCGCCCGCAGGCGCCTTAGGGCTCCGAGCGCCCGGGCCAGGCGCGGGAAAGGTTCGGGCGACCTCCCCTCGCGGTCGCCGGGCCGAAGAGGGGGTTCCCCTCCCCGACCCCAGGTCCCTGGGGATCTTGGCGACCCGCCAGGGTGCGGAGGGGGCAGCGGGGCCACCGCCGCTTGTCTCCGCGGTGCGCGCAATGCGCGCAAGGAAAATCTCTCAGCCAAATGCTCTCGCAAAGCTATGGCCCCTGGGGTCTAACCTTTTGCGGATCCCCGACCCCAAGGGATCCGCCGGGTACGGGCTCGGGGAGGTGAGCGCAGCCGCCGCCCGTCCGCGGCTACGCGAACTTTCCTGTGTCGCCGTGACCCCGCTGGGGTCCGGCCTAGCCTCCTTTTCCGTTCAGCCCCGCCCGCCGGTTCAGGCGAATGGGGCTTACTGCACCCCTGGGAGGGAAGAGGAGCCCTTAAGCTCCCCTTCCCCAGGGCTGGCGGCTGGGGACGCTCACCCGGCTTTCGCCGAGCAGCGATGCGCCAGGCTTTCGTTCTGGGCCTCACGGCTTGCGGAGGGTACTCCGGGTTCCCCCCGCTCGACGCTCGACCCTGGGCACACCAAGGCGGCTGCTCGATCCGTGCCCGGACCTACTTGCCTGGGCTCCCCCGCTGGTGCGGGCGCTTATCTCCCCGGGGTCCCACCCCCTGGGGTTTCGACGCCCTACCGCTAAACGCCCTCAAGTGGCTGCCGAGGACTCGCGGCCCAGCGGTTCCCCCGTTATGCGGATGCTGCGCCCGGACCCCTGCTAAGCGGGGCCGGACTGGGATCCCTACTACCCGCTCGCGGCGGGCGCGCTGGCGTCCGACTTCCCCGTGTCCCCTTCCCCCTACGACTTTCCAAGCTCGGGGTACTACGGCAAGCCGTGTGTGGCGCCGAGTCCGCCGGACGTCCCTCCCAGCGCGGGGACCCCTTACCCGAATGCAGGGGAGTTTCACCCCTGCACCGACGCGCTTGAGCTATCCAGCGAGGCCGGGATTATCCCCCGGCTCCCAGGGCCTCCAGCGGCGCTATGCGCCTTAGATCTCCCTCGGCCCCCTGGGACCTCGCGGTCCAGCCGGCGCGGGCTCAAAGCCCTACCCGCGCCGACACCCCCGGTTCCTTCCGGGGCCTCAGCAGCCCACGCGTCGGGCCCTTGGCGCTCCCCTACTCCCTACCCCGGGCCAGGGTCGGGCTTCGGGGAGACCAAGAAGGGGATTAGCCCACCTGCTAGCAGGTGGGCTCACCACCTTCGCATCCGCCAGGGCCGGTGGTGCGCGAAGACGCACGACCGGCCCGTTTCCGGGTCGCCCAAAGCCAACGGCCGACGTCGCCGGCCTTTGTGGATTGGGGTCGATGGAGGTTTTCCTCCAGCGCCCCGTTGCAGCCAGGCCAGCCCCTCTCGGGGCACCTAGCTGCCGCACGCACGGCCACAGGGAGCCACCCTGCTCGCCGCGCGCCCCCAGCCGCCAGCCGGGGAGGAGGCTGGTTTCATTTTTCCTCCGTGTCAGACCAAAACGCAAGACTACACGCCTCTACGGAAAGTCCATGTGGTCACCCCGACCACATATGGACCTCATAGCAATAACTTCAAAGACCGTCTTTAATCCGGGGAGCGGATTTTGCGGTAACGGCTGGGCCCACTCGAAACTCCCTCAGGACTCCAATGGACTTCACGGTAGAATGGCTTTAGGGCGGGAAAAAGCTTCGATTGTTTCGCCCGGGGGAAGAAAAAAACAAGCTAGCTTCCTAAGCAAAGTCTGGGGTTGACCCCTAAGGGGATCTTTCTGTGCTGCTCGCTTCGGCGGGCAGCCCTTTTCCCTTTGGAGTCAAGCGAAAGGAGGGATACCGTGAGGAGGTCCTTTGCCTTTGAGCTACCTGAGAAGGCTCCGGTTGCCCGGAGCCACACAGCGGTCTTGCACCTTGCCCTCATGCTCATCACCCGCTCCGACTACCGGTGGATCGCCTACGGCGAGGTCTCGCCGGAGAAGGCCGTTCGCTTCGTGGAGCGGATGATGGAGCAGTACCTTGTCCACCTGCCGAGTGAGGCCTTGGCGTCCCGGCGGAAGGCGG
>WFXV01000198.1 GCA_015490435.1 Thermaceae bacterium | reverse complement strand
GCTCTAGAGTGAGGGGGTGCCGGCCCCTTTCGGCCTGGGCCCGGAAGGCCTCCCGGGCGGCCTCGGCGATGGCCCGGGCGAGGGCGGCGGGGTCGGCCTCGGCGTAGCGGCCTTGGCCCCGGGCCGCGAGCGCTTGCAGAAACGCCCGGTCGGCGTCGGCCCCGAGGGCCAGGGCGTGGACCTGGATGCCGGCGCGGGCGGCCGTCTCCGCCTCGGCGAGGGCGGCCTCCTGCCCGCCGGTGGCGCCGTCGGTGACCACCAGCACCGCCTTGGGGCTCGCGTCGAGCCCCGCGAGTGCCTCGCGGGCGGCGCGGAGCGCCGGGGCGAGCTGGGTCCCGCCCCCGGCCCGGAGGGCGTCGAGCCGCTCTTCCGCGAGCCGGCGCTGGCGGTAGCTCGCGGGGGCGGGGGGCACCAGCCAGCGGGGCCGTTCGTTGAAGACCAGGATGCCGATCACGTCCTCCTCGCGGGCGGCGGCAAGGGCGGCCTTCGCCCCCTCCACCGCCCGGGCGAGCTTTTCCCCCGCCATCGAGCCCGAGACGTCGAGCACCAGGACGAAGGCCGCGCCCTGGGTGGGCCGGGGCTTTAGGGGGAGGTCCTCGAAGACGCGGTGCCAGTCACCGAAGAAGAGGCCCTCGGGGGTGGTGGTGAAGAGCAACCCGCCCCCCTCCGCGAGGTGTTGCTTGAGGCGCTCGGGGGCGAGGGGACCGAGGGCCTTGGCCGAGGCGCCGATCACCACCACCCGGGGAAGGGTCTTGGGCAGCCGCTCGGCCTCTTCCACGGCGAAGCCCTGGGCCTCGAGGTAGCGGGCCGCGGCCGGGTCGGCGACCACCAGCACCGCCATGCGCCCGGTGGGGCTAAGCCGGGTGGCGAGGGCGTCTTCGCCGAAGGGGGTCTCGAGCACCACCCGAAGCGTCACCGGCTCGGTGAGGGTAAGGCGAAACCCCACGCTGCTCGTGCCCCCGGGCAGCGCGCGCCGGACCTCGGCGCGGGTCCCGCCCGCCTCGAAGCGGAGGGTGGCTTCGGCAGGGTGGGTGAGGAAGACCCGGGCCCGGACCTCGACCTCCTCCCCGTAGGTGGGAAAGGGCGGCGCGATGAGTCCGGTGAGGGCGGCGTGGGGGCTCGGCTCGAGGGGAACGGCGTAGACCGGCGCCGGTGGGGGCGCGGGGGTAAAGAGCCCGTCGGAGAGCAGCAGGATGCGCGCCGGGTTCGCGGCCCGGGCGGCCTCGAAGGCGGCAGCCAGATCGGTGGTCTCGCCGAGGGCGGGGCGGGCGTGGGGGTTCCGGATCCACTTGGCCCGCTCGGCGAAGGCCAGGTAGCGCACCGGGCCCTCGACCCGGAGGGCGCGCGCGGCCTTTTGGGTGGCCTCCCGGGCCGAGGGGCTTTGGTCGAGGAGGACCACGGTGAGGCCCGGCAAAAGGGACGGCGCGGGACCGGCGGCGGCGAGGAGAAGGAGAAGGACCGCAAGCTTCCTTAGCCCGCCCCGCGCGAGGAGGGCGAGGGGGAGGAGAAAGAGAAACCCAGGGTGCTGGAACATGCCCTGGGTTCAGGGTAGCGGTTAGAACCGCTCGCCGGAGAAGAGCTCGGCGTAGCGCCCCCGTTCCCGGATCTGGTGCCAGCGCTCGCCGTCCCAGACGTACTCGGCGGGGTGGGGGGTGTCGAGGTAGGGGTTCGCCATCGAGGATCCGTAGGCCCCGGCCTCGAGCAGGGCGAGGGCGTCCCCTTCCCGGGGTACGGGAAGCCGCACCTCGCGGGCGAGCACGTCGGTGGACTCGCAGGCGGGGCCGGCGAGGTCGTAGACCGCCTCTTCCTCGGCTTCGTAGAGGGGGACGACCGGCGGCCGGGCGCCGTAGAGGGCGGGGCGCAGGAAGTGGCTCATGCCCGCGTCCAGGAGGAGGTAGCGGCGGCGGGTGCGTTTTTCGCCCCAGACCCGGGCGACCAGGACCCCGGCGCGGGCAACCAGGAAGCGGCCGGGCTCGAGCCAGACCTCCCCCGCGCGCTTTTTAAAGGCGCGCACCCGGGGGGCGAGGGCGGCGGGGTCGAGGTCGAGCCCGAACCCGCCCCCAAGGTCCACCACCTCGAGCGGCCCCAGCACGTCGAGCAGTTCCTCGATCACGCGGTAGCCGGCCTCGAAGTCTTCGGGAGCCTCGAGCGCCGAGCCCAGGTGGAGGTGAAGGCCCATGAACCTAAGCCCGAGCTCCCGCGCCTTTCTGGCCGCCTCGGGGATCGTTTCGGGAAGCATCCCGAACTGGCTTTCCCCCTTGCCGGTGGCCAGGTGGGGG
>WFXV01000197.1 GCA_015490435.1 Thermaceae bacterium | reverse complement strand
GCGCTCGTCCTCGTGGGGGAAGGGGCGGAAAGGGCGCGAATCGAGGCGCTTCGGGCCGCCGGGGCCGAGGTGGTTCTGCTCCCCCGGAATGAAGGGGGGAAGGTCTCGGTAGAGGCGGCGCTTTCGCTGCTTTATGAGCGCGGGCTTACCTCGCTCTTGCTCGAGGGCGGGCCCCGGCTCGCGGGGGCGTTCTTCGAGGCGCGCGCGGTGGACCGGGTCTCGCTCTTTCTGGCCCCGAAGTTCCTCGGCGAGGGGCGGGGGATGGTCGAGGGGTTTCGGCCCGAGCTCGCGCACGCCCCCGGGTTCGAGGTCTTGCTCATGGAGCGGGTGGGCGAGGATATGTGGCTTGAGCTTCTCCCCAAGGAGGTGGCCTAGGTGTTCACAGGATTGGTGGAAGAGGTGGGACGGGTCCTCGAGGTGCGGCCGGGCCGGCCCACTTGGGTGCGGATCGGGGCCAGGAAGGTGCTCGAGGGCACCCGGGTCGGCGACTCGATCAGCGTCTCCGGTGCCTGCCTGACGGTGGTCGAGCTTTTCCCCGATGCCTTCGCGGTCGAGCTCGCCGAGGAGACCCTACGCCGCACCGCGCCGCGCTGGCGGGCGGGGGCGCGGGTCAACCTGGAGCGGGCTTTGAAGGTGGGCGATCGGCTCGGCGGCCACTTCGTCACCGGCCACGTGGACGGGGTGGGCCGGGTGGTGCGCTTCGACCGGCGGCCGGGGGCGACCGACCTCTTCGTCGAGGTGCCAAGGGGCTTGGAGAAGTACGTGGCCGAGAAGGGTTCGATCGCGGTGGACGGGGTGAGCCTAACGGTGGTTTCGGTAAGAGACCGGGTCTTTTCGGTGACGCTGATCCCCCACACCCTGGAGGTGACCACCCTGGGCGAGCTGAAGGTGGGAGATTCCGTGAACCTCGAGGTGGACCTGCTCGCCCGCTACCTCGAGCGGCTTATGGAGGCGCGATGATCGCGACGATCGAAGAGGCACTGAAAGCGTTTCGCGAAGGTAAACCCGTCGTGGTGGTGGACGACGAGGACCGGGAAAACGAGGGCGATTTGATCTTTCCCGCCCAGTTCGCAACCCCGGAGCTCGTGAACTTCGCCCTCAAGGAGGCCCGGGGGCTTTTGTGCGTTGCCCTCACCGAAGAGCGGGCCCGGGAGCTCGACCTTCCCCCCATGGTCCGGGAAAACCGCGACCCCCACGGCACCGCCTTCACCGTGAGCGTGGACGCCGCCGACGCCACCACCGGGATCAGCGCCCATGAGCGGGCGCGGACGATCCGGCTCCTCGCCGACCCCGAGGCCGGCCCCGCCGATCTGCGCCGCCCCGGCCACGTCTTTCCGCTGGTGGCCAGGAAGGGGGGCGTGCTCCGCCGCGCCGGCCACACCGAGGCGGCGGTGGACCTCGCCCGGCTCGCGGGGCTTTACCCCGCGGGGGCGCTCATCGAGATCATGAAGGAGGACGGGAGCATGGCGCGGCTCCCTGAGCTCGAGCGCTTCGCCGAGCGCCATGGGCTCCCCCTCGTCACCATCGCCGACCTGATCCGCTACCGCCTCGACCGGGGCGACCGCTTCGTCACCCGCGAGGCCGAGGCCCGGCTCCCCACCAAGTACGGCGAGTTCAAGATCATCGGCTACCGGGACCGGACCACCGGGGAGGAGCACGCCGCCCTGGTCATGGGCGACCTCTCGGGCGACGAGCCGGTGCTCGTGCGGATGCACTCCGAGTGCCTCACCGGCGACGCCCTCCACTCGCTCCGCTGCGACTGCGGCTTCCAGCGGGACCTCGCCATGCAGAAGATCGCCGAGGAGGGCCGCGGGGTGCTCGTCTACCTGCGCCAGGAGGGGCGGGGGATCGGCCTCGTCAACAAGATCAAGGCCTACCACCTGCAGGACACCGGACTCGACACCGTGGAGGCGAACCTCGCCCTCGGTTTCCCGCCCGACCTCCGCGACTACGGGGTGGGGGCGCAGATCCTCTACGACCTCGGGGTGCGAAAGGTCCGTCTCCTCACCAACAACCCCCGCAAGATCCGGGCGCTTTCCGGCTACGGCATCGAGATCGTCGAGCGGGTGCCCTTGCGGGCGGGGGACAACGAGCACAACCGGGACTACCTGAGGACCAAGAAGGAGAAACTGGGGCATTGGATGGAGTAAGGGAAAGGCTTGTAGCTTGTGGTCAGTAGCCTGTGGATGGATTATGATCCCACCTCCTACTCCCCACCCCCTACCTCCTCATCCACGAGCCACAGGCCACGAGCCACGAGCCGACCGGAGGTTTCTATGCTCGAAATCAAAGGCAACCTGAACGCCAAGGGGATCCGGCTCGGGATCGCGGTGAGCCGGTTCAACGAGCTGGTAACGAAGGAGCTCCTTTCGGGGGCGATCGAGGCCTACAAGCGGCTCGGCGGGGACGAGGCCGACCTCGTCGTGGTCTGGGTGCCGGGGTCCTTGGAGCTTCCCTTGGCCGCCAAGAAGCTCGCCGAGCGCCCGGACATTCACGCGGTGGTGGCGATCGGGACGGTGATCCGGGGGGCCACCTACCACTTCGACGTGGTGGCGAACCAATCCGCCGCCGGGCTGATGAAGGCCCAGCTTGACACCGGCACCCCCATCGTGAACGCGATCCTCACCACCGACACCATCGAGCAGGCCCTCGAGCGCGCCGGGACCAAGGCTGGCAACAAGGGGGCGGACGCGGTGATGGCGGCGGTGGAGATGGTCAGGGCGCTGGGCGAGTTGTAAGGGGTCGCGGGCTTACAGGGCAGTCAAGCTCGTGGCTTGTGGCCTGTGGAAGGCTTTTCCCACAGGCTACGGGCTACAAGCCACAGGCTTATTTTTGCTTGCACCTGACCACCAATACCGGTGTTTCAACCCTTCGCAGTACGCCCTCGGTGACCGAGCCGAGGAGGATGCGGTCGAGGCCGCTTCGGCCGTGGGTGCCCATCACGATCATGTCGTAGTCCGGGGACAGGGAGACGATGGCCTGGACCGGGTTTTGGTCCTCGACCAGCAGGGTCTTGGCCTTGACGCCCCGTTTTTCGGCCATCTTCTGGGCGCGCTCAAGCGCCTCCTTGGCCGCCTTCTTCAGGTCTTCGACGAGCTCGAAGGCATACGGCACCGCTTCCGGGGTCACCCAGAGCGCGGCCATCGGGTTTTCCAGGACGTAGACGAAGGTCACCTCGGCCCCGAGCTTCTCGGCGCACTCGAGCCCTTTCTCGATCGCCTGCTCGCTGCAGGGGCTTCCATCGGTGGGCATGAGGAGTTTTTGCATACTTCCATGATAGGCCAGTGCTTGTAGTGCTTCACGAAAACGATACCACTTTGACCCTCTTGGACTCCACAACTTCCAGCGGCGTCCGGTAGCCCAACGCCTGGTGCAAACGCCGGGTGTTGTAGAAGTGCCGGTACTCGTCCAACGCTCGCTGCAGTTCCAAGGGGTCTCG
>WFXV01000196.1 GCA_015490435.1 Thermaceae bacterium | reverse complement strand
GAGACAGGCACTATCCCCCGAGGTGCTCCGCGCCGCCGGCGTTTGGGACGCGAAAAAGCCGGTGGTACGCCTCCGCTATGCCGCCTACCCCGAGCGCCTCCGCCTCGTCTTCGACCTCGACCGGCCGCTCGAGTTTCCCCGCGCGCTCCGGGACCGCCCACCCTTTTCCCTGAGCCTCCCCCTTTACCCCGACGGCATACCCGCGCTTCCGGGCATCTCGTTCCAGACCTCGCCCGCGGGGACGACCCTCGTCTTTTCCCCCGAGCCCGGCCGGGTCGGCTTCCTTTACGCCTTCGCCCTCGCGGACCCGCCCCGGCTGGTGGTGGACCTCTATGCCCGGGAGCCCGAGTGGAGCCGGACGCTCGCCCCCGGGATCCGCCTCCGGATGCGCTACGCGCCGGTGCCCTACCCCCTCAAGCTGGTTCTGGTCGAGGCCGACCCCGGCCGCTACCGGCTGGTGCCGGTGGGCAAGCCGGGGCGGCGCCGCCGGCTCGGGGCGATGGCGCCTGACGCCCTCGCCCTTTTAAACGGCGGCTACTTCGACCCAAAGACCGCCGCCCCCATCGGGCTTTGGGTGGTGGACGGGGTGACGCTCTCCTACCCCTACGGCCGGAGCGCCCTGGTCTGGGACGGCGGCCGGGTGGACGCGGTGATCCCGCGCTTTTCCGCCTGGGTCGAGCTCTCCGGCCGGCGTTTCCCGGTGGGCCTCGCCGCCACCCCCGCCCGCTACACCGCCTACACCGCCCCGGGGGAGGTGGGCCGCCCCGGGGAAGAGGTGCTGGTGGTGGAAGACGACCGGGTGGTCGCCCGGCGGGCGGCCCCCTACGCCCTCACCGCCGGCCGCTGGGCCCTCGCCTACCCCAAGGGCGCCCTGCCCTTTGCCGCGGTGCCCCTCGGCTCCGAGCTCCGCCTTCGGGTGCGGCTTGAGCCCCCGGTGCGCTACGCCCTCGAGGCCGGCCCCCTGCTGCTGCAAAGGGGCGCGCCCGCCTACCGGCCCGAGCGGGAGCGCTTCGCCCAAAACGCGATCCCCCTCACCAAGGTGACCTACCAGGCGGCGGTGGCCTGGACCCAAGAAGGGGGGCTATGGCTCGTGGTCAGCGAGAAGACCACCCCCGGGGTCCTGGCCCGGGGCCTCGCCGAGCTCGGGGCCTGGGGGGCGATCCGCATGGACTCGGGCGGCTCCGCCCAGCTCTGGGCGGAGGGGAAGCTCGTCTACCCCAAGAGGGCCCGCGAGGTGGTAAACGGCCTCGCCCTCTACCCCGCGCTCGGGCAGTAGCGCCTAAGCACGCACGCCGAGCAGCGGGGCTTCCGCGCGGTGCAGACGTAGCGCCCGTGGAGCACCATCGCGTGGTGCACGAAGATCCAGTCCTTCTTGGGGAAGAGCGCCTCGAGCTCCCGCCCGATCTTCTCCGGGGTCCTGGCCTGGGAAAGGCAAAGCCGCCGGGCCAGCCGGGCGACGTGGGTGTCCACCGCGATCCCGGGCACGCCAAAGGCGGCCCCGGCCACCACGGTGGCGGTCTTCCAGCCGACCCCGGGAAGCTTTCTGAGTGCGTCGGGGTCCCTCGGCACCTCCCCGCCGTGTTCCTCGACGAGCTTCTTCGCGAGCGCGACCAGGTTCTTCGCCTTGGTCCGCCATAGCCCGAGGCTCTGGATCACCCGGCCCACCTCCTCGGGGTCGGCCTGGGCCAGGGCCTTTGGGGTGGGCCAGCGGGCGAAGAGCTTCGGGGTGACCCGGTTCACCCCCTTGTCGGTGGCCTGGGCGCTGAGCACCGTGGCCACCAGGAGCTCGAAGGGGTTTCGGTGCAAAAGCTCGGTCCGCGCCTCGGGGTAGGCCTTCTTGAGGGCCTTCAGAATGGCGCGGGCCCGCTTCCTTTTCTCTTCCGGCGTTTCCTTGGGGCAGGCCACGGCTAGTAGGCCCGGGCGAAGACCACCCGCCGGCCGTAGGCCGCCGGCCGCCCGCAGCGGACGCAGACCCCTTCGCCGGTTTCCCGGAGCGCCTCGTCGTCCTGCAAGACGCCGTGCTCCGGGAACTCGAGGGGGATGACCCGGGCGGTCGCCTTGGTCTCCTCCTGGATCGCCTTCTCGCAGGCGGCGTCGCCGCAGTGGTAGGCGAGGGCGAAGCCCTCGGCCACCGCCTCCTTGAAGGCCTCGTAGTCGTCCACCACCCGGGTGTGGGCCTTCCGGAACTCAAGGGCGCGGGCGAAGAGCGCGTCGTGCAGGGCCTCGAGCCGCTCGGGGAGGAGGTTTTTGAGCTCCCCGAGGGCGACCGTCTCCTTCTCGCCGATCCGGCTCTTGATCACTGCCGCGTTCGCCTCCACGTCCCGGGGCCCGAGCTCGACCCGGTAGGGCACGCCCCTAAGCTCCCAGTCGTGGAACTTGTAGCCGGGGGTGTACTGGTCGCGGTCGTCGGTGAGGACTCGGAGCCCGGCGGCGGCGAGCTCGGCCTCGAGCGTCTTCGCCGCCGAAAGGACCCGCTCCTTGCTCTCAGCCTTGTAGATGGGGACGATCACCACCTGGATGGGGGCGAGCTTGGGCGGGAGCACCAGGCCCTGGTCGTCGCCGTGGGTCATGATGATGCCCCCGATGATCCGCCAGGAAAGCCCCCAGGAGGTGGTCCAGACGTACTTTTCCTGAAGGTCCCTGTCCTGGAAGGTGATCTCGAAGGCGCGGGCGAAGTTCTGCCCCAAGAAGTGCGAGGTCGCCGACTGCAGCGCCCGGCCGTCCTTCATCATCCCCTCGATGGTGGTGGTGTAGACCGCGCCGGCGAACTTCTCGCGCTCGGTCTTCCTGCCGGGGATGACCGGGAGGGCGGCGTATTCCCGGGCGAACTTGAGGTAGACCCCGAGCATACGGGCGGTCTCCTCCTCGGCCTCCTCCCTGGTCGCGTGGGCGGTGTGCCCCTCCTGCCAGAGGAACTCGCTGGTCCGGAGGAAGGGGCGGGTGCGCATCTCCCAGCGCACCACGTTGTTCCACTGGTTTAAAAGCTGCGGCAGGTCCCGCCAGGAGCGGATCCACCGCGACCACATGTAGCCGATGATCGTCTCCGAGGTGGGGCGCACCGCGAGCGGCTCCTCGAGCTCCTCGCCCCCGGCGTGGGTCACCACCGCGAGCTCGGGGGAAAACCCCTCGACGTGCTCGGCCTCCTTCTGCAAGAAGCTCATCGGGATGAAGAGGGGGAAGTAGGCGTTTTGGTGGCCGGTCTCCTTAAACATGCCGTCGAGCACGCGCTGGATGTTTTCCCAGAGCGCGTACCCGTAGGGGCGGACCACGATCGTGCCCCGGACCGGGGCGTAGTCGGCGAGCTCGGCGAGCTGGATCGTGTCCAGGTACCACTGGGAGAAATCCTGGGATTGCGGGGTCGGGCCCTTGACCTTCGCCATCGCCCACCCGTTATAACACCCGGCGGGCGATTCGGAGGTAGACGAGGGTGGTGAGCACCGCCCCGGCGAAGGCCAGGGGGAAGATCGCCCCCTCCCCGAGCCTTCCCACGAGGAGCCCGGCGACCGGCGGGCCGAGCAGGCCGCCCGCGTCCCAGCTGGCGGTGAATAGGCTGAAGGCCGAGCCCCGGAGGTGGGGCGGGGTGGCCTTGGTCACCGCCACGATGTTCGCCGGCAGGTAGACCCCGGCCCCGAGCCCCATCAGCGTGCCGCCGAAAAAGGCGGGGAGGGGAAGGGGCCAGAGCCAGAGCAAAAGCAGCCCGGCGGTGGCCGAGAGGAAGCCAAAGAGCGCGACCCGGTAGGGGTTTTTCCGGTCCACCAGGATCCCCGCGGGCAGCCGGGCGAGCACCGAGACCAGGCTGTAGTAGCCGAAGAACGCCCCCACCCAGCTCGCGGGGAGCCCGTGGTGCACGAGGAAGAGGGGATAGAAGGCCTGGAGTACCGAGAAGACCGCGGCGAACCCGGTGTTCGCCCAGGTCGCGGCCTGCACCCCGGCGATTTTCAGGGCGGCGGCGAAGCCCTGCCACCAGCGCCCGGCCTGGGGCGTTTTCAAGGTCTCCGGCAGGCCGAGGAGGAGGGGGACCCAGGGGGCCTGGACCAGGGCGAGGAGGAGGAAGACCCCCCGGGGGCCGGCAAGGTCGAGGAGCGCGCCGCCGGCGGCGCCCAGCATCACCCCGAGGCCGATCAGGAGGTTCCGGGTGCCCATCACCCGGCCCACCGCGTCCTTGGGGGCGAGGTCCGAGGTCTGGGCCAGGGTGCTGGGGGCAAAAAGCGCCATCCCCACCCCCTGCAGAAACCGCCCGGCGAGCACGAGGGGCAGGGGGCCGAGGTAGAAAAGCCCCGAAAGGGTGCTCGCGAGAAGGCCCAAAAGGGCCGGCCCCTTCCGGCTCCAGGCGTCCGCCGCCCAGCCGCCCCAGGGGCGGAGCAAAAGCCCCGCGAGCGGCATCAGCGCCACCGCCCAGCCGATCCACTCCGGCGCGAGGCCGAGCTTCTTGAGGTGGAGGGGAAGGACCGGGACGGTGAGCCCGTAGGCGAGGAAGAAGAAGAAGGTGGCGAGGTGCAGCCGGAAGATCGGGCTCACGGGGGCATCCTAACCCAAAACTGACCGGCCGGTCAGCCCCGGCCTGGGGTAGGCTTTTAGTATGTACCGGACGATTCTGCTTGCCTACGACGGCTCGGAGCACGCCCAGAAGGCGGCGGCCCTGGCCGGGGAAGAGGCGCGGCTGCACCAGGCCAAGCTGGTCATCGTCTACGCCTACGACCCGGTGCCCGAGTGGCTCGGGGATCCCCTCTTCGAGGAGGCCCTCGCCCGGCGGGTGGCGGCGGCCAAGGAGCGGGTGGAGGAGGCGAAGGCGCGGGTGGGGGAGGTGCCGAGTCTCGAGGTCGAGGTGCTCGAGGGCCCGCCTGCCGAGGCCATCCTGCGGGTCGCCGAGGTCCACGAGGCCGACCTGATCGTGATGGGGACCCGGGGGCTCGGGGGGCTCGCCGGAACCCTGCTCGGCAGCCAGAGCCAGAAGGTGGTGATGCTGGCGAAGACCCCGGTGCTCCTCGTCAAATAGCCCGGACGCGGGGGCCGAGCCAGGTTTTTCGGGCGAAGAGCTCGGAGCCGTCGGAAAACCGGATAAGAAGGGCGCGGCGGCGGGCGTCGAGGGAAAACTCCGCGATCCGCGCGAAAAGCGCCCGCTCCGCGCTCGCCTCCATCCAGTGGGCGTGGCCGTCGGAGCGGAAGTGCCACACGCCCCCGGGGAAGACGAGCTGGGCCTCGGTGCCGGGGCGGTTTAGGTAGAAGGCGGAGAGCGCCCGGCGGGCCCTTTGGGCTTCGGTCACGGCTTCTTGATCCGCCGGACCTCGGGGGCCGGGGGGCCGTAGAGGTAGCGGCCGTAGTAGAGGAGGGCCCGTACCCGGTCGGGGGTGGGGACGCCGTCTTCGTCGAAGGCGGCCTCGTCCTTCCAGACCGCCCGCACCCGGCCGACGAAGAAGTCGTGGTCGCCGGTGGGAAAGCGGCCAAAGGGCTCGAGCTCATAGGCGGCATAGGCCCCCTTGATGAGGGGCACCTCGAATACCTCGCCCCAGAGGAGCTCGAGCCCGAGGACCTTCGCCTTATCCACCTCCCGCCCGCTCATCCCGCCGAGGGCGGCCACGAGCTCGGCCTTTTCGAAGCCAAAAAACGAGACGCTAAAGGGCCGGCCCTCGGCGAGCAGGTGGTAGGTGTAGCGCTTCGGGCTCACCGCCACCCCGAAAAGCGGCGGTTCGAAGGAGAGCCCGGCGTTCCAGACCGCCGGCATGAAGTTCGCCCGGCTCTCCTTTTCGGGGTCCAAGACCCCGATCACCGCCACCGTGCCCGGATAGTAGTGGTAGTAGCGCCTGAGTTTTTCGCCCACCCGCGCAACCTTCATGCTCCCTCCCACGGTTCCAGGTCCTCGAGCTTCGCGGTCACCACCCCGCCGCTCGGGGTCTTGATCTCGACCTCGAGTTTCAGGGGGTGGTGTTTTGCCACCTTGCCGCAGACCCCGGCCCGGGTGCAGACCCGGGCGTTCTTCTTGGGAAGTTTCTCCAGGAGCTCCCGGTAGATCGGGTGCTCGTAGGCGATGCAGCAAAGCAGCCGCCCGCAGGGGCCGCTGATCTTCTCCGGGGAGAGGGGGAGCTGCTGGTCGCGGGCCATCCGGATGGTGCTGGGGCCGAACTCCTGCAGCCAGGTGCTGCAGCAGGTCTCCATGCCGCAGGGGCCGAGCGCCCCGAGCACCGTCACCTCGTCGCGGTCGCCGAGGAAGACCGGCTCGACCCGGGCCTCGGCCATCCGGGCGAGCTCCCGGATCTCGCCGCCGAGCCGCTTCTTTTCCCGGGCCTTGAGGTAGAGGAAGGCGAGCCGGCCATCGAGGGTGTACTCCACCGCCACCGGCTTCAGCCCCGGGAGGCGCCGGCGAAAGTAGGCCTTGAGCTGCCACTTGAGCCGGGTGGCGCGTTCCACCAGCCGGCGCCAGGTGGCCAGGTCCTCCTCGCTCGCGGGGCGCAAGAGCTCGACCTCGGCGCTTCCCGTGCGGGGGGCGCCGCGGACCTCGCCCATGCGCGGCCCCTTCTTGGTGGCCACCACCACCCGGGTGCCCACCGGCGGGGCCTCCCCCCGGAAGGCGGCGAGGTGGTGCCTCGGACCCTGCTCAAAGCGAATCGGAACGCAACGCTCCATAGATGCTCCGCATCGTGTGCACCCACCAGGCGGCGAGCAGCTCACGCCCCACGTAGGCCCGGTGGGCTTCCTCCAGTATACTAAGGGCCTCGAGCGCCTCCGTCCGGGTATCCGCCGGGAGTTTCTCAAAAGCCCGGCGGAAGAAAGGCCAGGGGGAAAGCCTCTCTTCGGCCCGCCGGAGGAGCTCCCGGGCGCGCTCGAGCGCGGCGCGTCCGTCTTCAAGCCCGTAGAGGAACCCCTCGACGAGCTTCCTGAGCTCGCGCACCTCCTCGGGGTGCTCCGTCGCCCAAAGGAGCCGGCCCGGGGCCCCCTCGGCGAAGGCCAGAAAGTCCGGGTCCGGGCTGAGCGCACGAAGGACCTCCTCGGGCAGGGGGGCGAGCGGGACCCAGAACGCCCGCGAGCGGATCGTGGGCAAGACCGCCTCCGGCGAGGGCGCGACCAGCACCACGTGGGCGTGGGGCGGGGGCTCCTCGAGGAGTTTCAGCATCGCGTTCGCGGCCGCCTCCGAGAGGTGCTCCGCGCCGTCTATGATCGCCACCTTGGCGGAAAACCGGGGGGCGGCCTCGAGCCACTCGAGCAGGTTCTCCCCGCCGCCCTCCCGGGGCACGATCCGCTCCACCGGGATCACCGGGCGGCGTCCGGGCTCGGGGCGGATCTCGAGGAGGTCGGGGTGGGGCTCGAGCCGGCAGCTCGTGCAGCTGCCGCAAGGGGGAAAGCCCCGCTCGCAGTTCAGCCCGTAGGCGTACCAGCGCCCGAGCGTGCGCCGGCCCACCCCCTCGGGTCCGGTGATCAGGACCACCTGCGGGCGGGCCTTCGCGAGCAGGCGCTTTGCCTCCTCGTGGCCGAGGACCTCCTTCACCTTCCCACCCGGAGCCGCTCGTAGAGGACCATGGGGAAGCCCTCCTGCTTGAGCCGGCGGCGGACCTCGAACAGGTCGAAGGGCACCCGGTAGGCCTCGACCTCCCGGGCCTCGTCGTCCCAGATGGCGTAGGCCGCGAGGGGAAGGCCGTCCCGGGGCTGCCCCACCGAGCCCGGGTTCAGGATCGCCCGGGCCTTGGGCCCGAGCTTCACCCGGTTTTCCTCTTCCAAAAACGCCCGGTAGCGGATCCAGGGGCCCTTGGGCCCCTCGATCGCCATGAAGAGCCCGGCGAGGTGGGTGTGGCCGATCAGGATCCAGGGCCGGTCGCTGCAGGAGAGCGCCTCCCGGGCCGGTTCCAGGTCGTCCACGTAGACGAAGGGGTCGCAGGGGCTCCCGTGCACCTGGTGGTAGCGCTCGGTCCGCTGTTCCCAGGGCCAGCTTTTCAAGTAGGCGAGGTTTTCCGGGCTCAAGCGCTCCCGTTGCCAGGCGAGGATCTCCGCGATCATGCCGCCTTCGGCGAGGAAGGCGTCGTCCATGAGCCAGGCGTCGTGGTTGCCCAGCACCGCGCGTACCTCGAGCTTCCTCAGGGCGGTGAGGACGGCCTCGCCGTCGGGGTAATAGCCGACCGCGTCGCCCATGAAGAGCACCCGGTCGAAGCCCCGCGTGAGCGCGTCCTCGATTACCGCCCGAAAGGCGGGCAGGTTGCCGTGGATGTCAGAAAGCAAGAGGTAGCGCACGAAGGGAGGATATCAAAAGAGGCCCGTGAGTTTGGCCCCGGGGATCACGAGCAGCACGCCCACCACCCGGGCAAACCCGAGGGGCGAGAGCCGCCCCGCCGCCCGGTTGCCGAGCCAGAGCCCGGCAAGGGTGCCGGGGAGCGCGAGCAGCGCGAGGCCCGCCTCCTCCTTCCCGAGGAGCCCGAAAAGGAGGTAGCTCGCGGTCCAGACCAGGGTGCCGAGGGCGAAGACCGCGGTAAAAAGCGCCCGGGCCTCGTCCTTAGGGTAGCGGAGCGGGGTATAGACCAAGAAGGGAAGCGCCCCGGCGCCCACCATCCCCACCAAGAAC
>WFXV01000195.1 GCA_015490435.1 Thermaceae bacterium | reverse complement strand
CGAGACCCCTTGGAACTGCAGCGAGCGTTGGACGAGTACCGGCACTTCTACAACACCCGGCGTTTGCACCAGGCGTTGGGCTACCGGACGCCGCTGGAAGTTGTGGAGTCCAAGAGGGTCAAAGTGGTATCGTTTTCGTGAAGCACTACAGACTCTCTGAGGGCTTGTATTCGCTCGGGGGCGTCCACAAAAGGCAGCGGGTCTTCCGGTATGTCCATCGCCAGTCTCCCGGGAAGATGGTTAAACGAGAGGATTTTATTACCGAACCCCCAGGGGGCGGAGAAAACACATGCGGGCGTGGCTTCGGCGATCCGGGAAGACTCGTCTCCGTACGGGGGCGCCAGGGACGGGCTGTCCGGAGAGTCCCCTCCGGCTTCCGCCTCGGGAAGCGTTTCCGGTTTCCGCATGCGGTCGGTTTTCCCCAAGCCTTCCGGTCGGCGCGGTTTAGGCTTCCAGTATGAACTGGAACCCGTTCGGCGCCCCCCTCCAGGAGCTGACCGAAGCACACCTTCAGGAGCTGGCGAAACGGGAGATCCAGGAAGGCCCGCGTCTCGATTACAAACTCGCCCTACCTGCCAACAAGGGAGAGAAAAAGGAGCTGGCCCGGGACGTCGCCGCGTTTGCTAACGCTTACGGCGGGTACCTGATCTTCGGCATCCGGGAGGAAGAGGGCGTCGCCAGGGAACTCGTGGGGGTCGAGGGCGACCCCGACCGCAACGTCACCGACCTCGAGAACGCGATTCGCGACCGCACCGAGCCGCCGGTCGAAGTGCAAACGGTGGCGGTCCCGCTCGAGAACGGCCGCCACATCCTGGTCATGGAGGTGCCCCGGAGCCTGAACGCCCCGCACATGGCCGACGGTCGGTTCTACCGCCGGTCGGGAAGGAGCAGTGCACCGATGCACTACATGGATATCCGCCGTGCCTTTGCCGAGCAGGGGGATGCGGTCCGGAAACTCAGGGAGCGGCTTTCGCGCTGGATCGGCGACCTCGAGCGGGGATACGGGCCCGTGGACTGGGTGGAGGCTCCCGCCCTCTACCTCTACGCTGCGTCGATCCCTGCCTTCGACACCGGGTTCATGCGGGTCTTCGGACCGGAGGACCAACACCGGGTGGAATCCCTCGCGATGATGCAGGACGGTGGCCGGCCGGAGTTCTCAGCCGACGGCCTTCTGGTTTCGCGGGTGAGGGAATCGTGCCAGGCCTTTGCCCTCCTCACCCCCGAGGGCGAGCTCCTGTACGGCGCCGGGCCGCTTGTCGCCTGCGGATTCGCGCAAGAATCCAGGCCCCCCTACCTCCTGGTCCATAAGGCGCAGTCCGTCACGATCGAGGTCCTGGGAAAGAACCTTCCCCGCCTGCGGGCGCTCGGTTTCGAGGCCCCGTACTATGTTGCGTTGGCTCTAGCCCGAGCCGAAGGATACCGCCTCCGCGACGAGGACCCACACCGCTTTTCGTCCGAACGCCCCGTCCGCCGTCCCCTCCTCCTCTTCGACCAGATCCTCCTCGAGGAGGACGCCCGCGTGGTAGGCCAGAGGATCGGAGACCACCAAACCTGGGAGGCGAACCAGCGGATTTGGCGCGAGCGGGCCGCCCGCCTGAAACCGATCCTCGACCGGCTGTATCAGGCTGCGGGCGCGGAGCAAAGCCCGATCGCCCACGCCCTCGATGGGGGCAGGTAGGCCGGTAAGCTTATGGTAAACCTATGGTGAAGTGATGGCGAACAGGGTGCTCCTGGAACTCCGGAGCGAGCGCGGGTTGATCGACGCCCGGCGCCTGGCCAGCTTCCTCAAGGTCAGCGTCAACCAGGTCGCCAGGGCGGTGGGAGTGAGCCGCCAGCTCCTCTACCGGCATCCCGACGCCCCGAAGATCCAGCCCCGGGCCGCCGAGCTCGAGCGCATGCTCGCCGACCTAATCGATCTATACGGCAGCGAGGAGGCCGCCCGGGCCTGGCTCAAGACCCCGACCCCGATCTTCGGGGGCCGGTCGGCCTGGGAGCTGATCCAGAGCGAGCCCCACGGCCTCACGGCCGTCCGGATGGTGGTCGAAAACCTCAAAGAGGGCAATCCCCTATGAACCTCCCCTGCCTCGAAGCGGCCCTGGCGCAAGCCGGGGCCGTCGCCCTGGCTATTCGGGAAGCGGGGTACAACCTGGCGATCTCCCCCAACCGGCTCCTGCCGGGCTCCGGGCCGGGTCCGGTCCTCGAGTGAGGTAAACCCAATCAGGAAAGGATCAACCATGCACTACGCAGGCGTCGGTTCAAGGCGGACGCCCTCCGCCATGCTCAGGCTCATGCATCACGTTGCCCGCTACCTGGCAGGGCTCGGCTACGCCCTTCGCACCGGGGGTGCGGAGGGCGCCGACACCGCCTTCGCGCAGGGGGCCCTCGAGGCCGGCGGGGCGGTGGAGCTCTACCTGCCCTGGCCGGACTTCGGGCACTGGACCGAGGCCCCGAACCTCCGCATCCACACCGGGGCCCCGCCCCCGGCCCTGGCCGAGGCCCGGGCCGCCCACCCGGCCTGGGAACGGACCCGGCCCGCGAGCCGGAAGCTGCTGGGCCGGAACGCCCGGATCATCCTGGGACCCGACCTCGACGACCCGGTCCGCTTTGTCGTCCTCTGGACGCCCGGGGGGAAGCCGGTCGGGGGCACCGGCGTCGCCTGGCGGATCGCCGAGCGCCACGGCGTCCCGGTGGTCCACCTCGGTGAGGGCGCCCGGGCCCTGGACCGGATCGCCGAGCTCGTCGAAGAAGGAAGGTCCCCGTAAAGGAGTGCGCATGCCCGTGACCCACGACCCGATCGGAGAACGGCTCCTCGGCCTCTACGTCCGCCTCCTGACCGCGGAGGGGAACGCCCCCGCAGCCTTGCAGGCGGCCCGTCTCGCGCTGGAGTGGTGGTTTGCCCACGACTCCACCCCCGATCCCCGCGAAAGGCTCCTCAGGATCGCAAAGGCCCTCCGCAGGGAGATCGAGGAGGCCCGGGGGTTCGCCGCCCTCCGCCCCGACTTCGAGGCCGCGGCAAAGGCGGGCGTATCCCTCCCGGCCTCCGACGCCCTTTACCGGCGGATGCGCGGCTACGAGGCCCGCGACCCCGCCTGGTACGCCGAGTTGCTGAAGCAGGCCTGGGAAGAACGACTCCGCGAGCACGCCGGGATCCCGGTGGCGCTGGAGGTCCTTGCCCGCGTGGTGGAGGGGGCCCCGGACCCCGAGCCCGAACCCTCCTTTGCGATCGCGGACCTCCTTTTCGCCCCGGAACGCACCCGGGCCTGGGAGCTCCTGGAAGTCCCGGTGGAGGAGACCCCGTGAGCCCGCCCGGACGCCGTCGCCCCCCAAACGGGGCAGCGGGGGGCATGATGAGGGGTAGGGG
>WFXV01000194.1 GCA_015490435.1 Thermaceae bacterium | reverse complement strand
CCCAACCCCAGCGCATCGAGGCCCTGGCCCAGGAGCTCGCACGGCGCTTCGACCACCCCCGCGCCTTCGCGGAAGCGGTCCTCGGCCATGCCCGGGATCCCCGCCCGCCCCTGGCCTGGGTCTACCTCCCCAGGGGAACCGATCCCCACCGGGAGGAAAAGCGGGCGTTCCTCGCCCGCTCCGGCCTGCCCGGCCTCCGCCTGCTCGAAGCGCTCGACCGGCTCCCCGCGCGCCCGAGCCGTCCGGTGCTCGTCGTGCTCTACGAAGGAAGCGATCGCGCGATTCCGGTGTATTCCGAGACGTCTTTCGAGGTGGCCCCGGCCCCGGACTGGCGCGAGGAGGTCCACCTTGAGACCCCGCCCATGGCTTGAGGGCCCCGTGCGAGGAAGGAACGTTACGTGAAATGTAACAATCCGCCCTTGCATCTAACGCATTGGTGTTAGACTTTTCCCGTGCCGGGAACCCGATCGGATCGCGAACGGCGTCTCTATCAGATCGCCCTGACCAGGGGCGGGCTCTTCCGCTTCGAGGAAGCCAAGGAGCTCGGCTTCAGCCGTAGGGCGGCCTCGCACCGAGTGAAGATCGGCGAATGGGAGCGCGTGGCCAAGGGGATCTACCGCCTGACCTTCGCGCCACGCCCTCTCGACGAAGACCTCATCCGCATTGCGCTCTGGGCCCAAAATCCCTGGGGCCCGGCCGCCTTCTCCCACGAGACCGCCCTCTCGATTCACGAGCTCTCGGACCTGGTCCCCGACCGCTACCACCTCACCGTGCCCCGCCGGTTCGAACGCAAGCGGCCGAAGGGCGTGAACCTCCACCGGGCCGACCTGCCTCCTGAGGACCTCGAGGAGCGCTCGGGCTACCTGGTGACCAGCCCCCTACGGACGCTCCTCGACGTGGCCCGGAGCCCGCGGATCTCTCCCGAGCACCTGGTAACCGCCCTGCACCAGGCCCTCTCGCGAGGCCTGGTGACCCGGAAACGGCTGGAGCGTGCCTCCGAAGGGCTGCCCGGCGCAGCGCGGCGGCGGCTCCGCAGGGCCCTGGCCGCGATCGAAGCGGAGAACCTCCGCGCATGAGGTACCAAGACTCCCAGGCTTTCCGCCAAGCCTTGGAGGACCGCCTCTACAAGGAAAGCACAGAGACGGGGCAGCCGCTCGCCTACCTGCGCAAGCGCGTCGCCTTCCAGCGCTTCGCCGCCCGGCTCTTTTCCCCGGATCCGGACCCCTCGGCCAGCTCCTTCGTGCTCAAGGGAGCCTTCGCCCTGGTGCAATACGTTCTAGTCAGGCGCGTGACCAAGGACCTGGACCTCGCCTTCAGGGGAGAGGAGTCCACGCTGCGCGACGCCCTCCAGGAAGCCGCCGGGCGCGACCTCGGCGACTTCTTCCGCTTCAAGGTCTACGCGTCGGAAACGGAAAGATCACCCCAGGAACCCGGGGCCCATCGGTTCAGCGTCGAGGCGATCCTGGCAGGACGCACCTTCGAACGGTTCCCGGTGGATGTCGTCATGGAGCCGCTGGGACCCGAATCGGTCCAGGAGCTGACGCTGCCTTCATCACTCGAGTTCGCCGGGATAGAACCTCCCACGGTTCGGGCCGTCGCCCTGCCTCGCCACTATGCCGACAAGGTCCACGCGTACACGCGCCCCCGGGAATGCCGGAGCCGGGTGAAGGATCTGGTCGATCTCGCCCTGCTCACCCTCGAGCTGGAGGACGACCCCGAGGCTCCGGCCAGGATCCGCGCGGAGATGGAGGCGGTCTTCAGCCTTCACGGCACGCACGAGATCCCCGACCAACTGGAGAAGCCTCCCAAGGGTTGGGCTTCGCCCTTCAAGGAGGAAGCAGGGTTATCGGGCCTGGAACCGCCCGAAATCGACGTGTGGTTCGACCGGGTAGCCGCCTTTTACCGGATGTTGAGCAACGACGCCTGTTGATCCAGAACCTGCCCCAGCCACAAGCTAAGTGGTCAACCACTTAAGCGGAACGCAGAAGGTTTTCCTCCCGCATCCGCTCAATAGCCTTGGGTCCGAGTAGCGCAATACGTAACCGCGGGAACCCGGAGCGAGGGGGTAAAATAATGCTCACTAATATCCGTTAGTGAGTAATCCGCCATGACTGAGGCGCTTCCGGGGTAGGATAACATTATGACCATAGAGGCAATGTCCGACCAGACTTCCGAGGCCGCCCTGGTCCAGCTCGACCGCCACGGCCGCCTGGTCGTGCCGGCCTCGCTCCGGCGTGCCCTGGGCCTTGCACCCGGCGACCGGCTGGTCATCCGCCGCGAGGGCGACCGTCTGGTGCTCGAGCGGTTCGAGGCCGTGGAGGAAGCGATCTGGCAGGAGATGGCCGGGGTCGAGGGCGACCTGGCCTCCGAGCTCCTCGAGGACCGGCGCCGGGAGGCGGAGCGGGATGGCTGAGCGGGTGCTGCTCGACGCCTCGGCGCTCCTCGCCTACCTGCACCGGGAGCCGGGGTTCGAGGCCGTCCGCGCCGCCCTCCGGGAGGGGGCCGCGATCGGGGCGGTGAACCTCGCCGAGGTCCTGGGCAAGGTCCGGGAGAAGGGCCGGGACGCGGCCAAGATCCACGCGGGTCTCCGGGCCCTGGGCCTCCAGGTCCTGCCCTTCGAGGAGGCTGACGCCGCCCTGGCCGGGGAGCTCGGCCCCCTGGCCAGGAAGCACGGCCTCGCCCTCGGGGACCGGGCCGCCCTGGCCCAGGCGATGCGCCGGGGGATGCCGGTGCTCACCGCCGACCGGGTCTGGGCCGAACTTGACCTGGAGGCCGAGGTGCGGGTGATCCGCTAACCGGCCGCAACTCCGGCGAGGACGATGACCGAGGAACCCGCCTTCATCGAGGAGCCCTGACCGTGCTGAAGCCGCTACCCAACTACGAGGACCCGGGAAAGCGCCGGCTGGCCGCGGTCCGGGCGGCGAGCGAGCGCGACCTCGAGGGCCTGATCCAGCTGCTTACCTATTACCTCTTATATAAGAGCCGCAAGCGGGCCCGGACCAGCCCGAAGACCTACGCCCTCTACGGCCTGGGGGTCCGCGACTTCCTGGCCTGGGCCTGGCCGGAGGGAGCCCCCGGGCCCAGGGTGCCGATCCTGAAGGCCACCGCCGACGACATCGACCGGTGGCTCTCCGAGCTCCTGGAGACCGGGGGGCATCTCGAAAACGCCCGCAGCACCCCCCTCTCCCCTGCCACCGCCGCCGCCTACCTGGCGGGGGTCCGGGCCCTCTACCGGGCGCTGGCCTGGGCGGGAGCAGTCGGGAAGAACCCGGCCGCCGAGGTCCCCCCGCCCCGGGACCCGACGCCCCGGGGGGAACGCCGGCCGGCGATGCCGCTCGCCTTATATAAGAGGTTGCTGGCCACCCTCGACCCGGGCAAGGCCGAGGGCCTCAGGGACCGGTTGGTCTACCGCCTGATGGGGGACGTCGGCCTCCGGGTGGCCGAGGTGGAAGGCCTCGACGTCGAGGACCTCGACCCCCACGAGGGGGAGCTCCGCGTCCGGGGCAAGGGGCAAAAGGTCCGCACCGTGCCCCTTCCTCCCGACCTCGCCGCCGAGCTCGCCGGCTGGCTGCGGATCCGGAGCGCCCACGCCGTCCCCGGCGAGAAGGCCCTCTTCGTCAACCTCGGGGGGCGGCGGGAGACCGGCAAGCGCCTCCGGGCCTGGACGATCCGAAAGCGCCTCGCCGCCCGTCTGCGGGCGCTGGGGGCGCCGGAGCGCTACCACGGCCCGCACTCCCTCCGGCACCTGGCGGGCACCCGGCTCTACCGAGCCACAGGGGACCTCTACCTGGTGGCCGCGCTCTTAGGGCACAGCGACGTGAGCACGTCGCAGGTGTACGCGAAGATGGATCGATCGCGGCTTAAGGAGGCGGTGCGGCAGCTTTCAGGATAGGGTTGGGTTAACCGCTTGCAGCCCCTCGAACAATATCTCAATGCTGGCGAAGACCATACGCAAGCTAGTCCTGGGGGTTGCCTGATGCCGGAGAATCTACCTATGCAAGCTATCAACCGAAGCCGATGCTAAAAGCCCACCGACCCAAACTGCAGCAACTCCAACTTCCACCGCTTTGCCTCTAAAATTCCCCGGACCGAATGCTTAGAGCCTCCAAGGGGGCTTAGATCACCTCCTTAAGCCCGGGCATGTCGAACCCAAGGGAGGCCCACGACCCTAAACTGGAAGGCGGCACATGAGTCGCATCCCCGTCACCCGTGTTCAAGGACTCACCGTTCGCTTCGGCGACAAGACCGCGGTCAAAAACCTCAGCTTCGAGGTCCTGCCTGGGGAGGTCTACGGCCTCCTGGGCCCGAACGGAGCAGGGAAGACCACCACCCTCCGCGCCCTGGCCGGCCTCCTCGAGCCCGACCAGGGGACCCTCGAGGTGGCCGGCTACGACCCCCAGAAGAGCCGCCCCGACGCCCTCCGCGCCCTCGGCATGGCGATGGCCAACACCCCGCTCCCCGAGGCCATGACCGGGCGGGAGGCCCTCCGCTACTACGGCGCCTTCTACGAGATCCCCGACCTCGAGGGGCGGATCGCCTACCTCGAGGCCGTGCTCGACATGCCCTACCTCGACCAGCCCATCGCCGGGTACTCCACCGGGATGCGCCAGCGGGTCAACGTCGCCCGCGCCCTTCTGCACAAGCCCCGCCTGCTGGTCTTTGACGAGGCCACCAACGGCCTCGACGTGAAGAGCCGCCTGGCCCTCCTCGAACTGGTCCGCAACCTCAAGGAGGAGGGGGTGGCGGTGATCTACTCCACCCACGTCCTCGCCGAGGCCGAGGCGGTCTGCGACCGGGTGGGCATCCTGGAGGAGGGCCGCCTGATCGCCGAGGGAACGGTGCCCGAGCTCCTGAGCCGGACCGGCGCCGCCAACCTCGAGCTGGCCTACCTCGCCCTCGCCGCCCAAGGCGCCAAGGAGGTCCCAGCATGATCAACCTCAAGCACGTCCTCAACGTGGTCTGCGGCGACCTCTGGCCGCTCCTCAAGGACCGCGCCTACCTTCGCAAGTTCGTCGTCCTCCCCCTCATCCTGATCCCCATGGCCCTGCTCGCCACCCCCCTGGTGATCCGGGAGTCGGCCAAGGGAACCGCCACCAGCGCGGCCGTCCTGGCCGTGGACCGCGCCCACCCCCTGCCCCCGGAGCTCCGGCAGGTCCTCGAGCGCGGCCTGCCCAGCGCCCGCGGGTTCGTGATTGAGCCGGTGGCCGACCCGGTGGCCTACGTGCGCGACCGCAGGGCCCCCATCGGCCTCCGCTACACCCCCGAGAAGGTCGAGATCATCGCCCGCCAGACCACGATCGCCAACGCCGGCATGGTCCGCCGGCTGGCCACCCTCCTCAGCTACTACCAGGCGGCCCGGCTGGCCAAACTCGGCGCCGGCAAGGCCGCCGCCGCCCTCAAGCAGCAGGTGGCGGTGGTCAACGCCGCCACCCCGGCCGAGAAGGCCCTCGGAGGGATGGCGTTCCTGATCCCCCTGATCGTGATCATGTGGCTCCTGAACGCGGTGGAGTCCACCGCCCTCGAGATCAGCGCGGAGGAGCGCGACCGGGGCCTGATCGAGGCCCTCCTGCTCACCCCGGTCAGCCGGGAGAGCGTGGCCCTCGGCAAGGTGCTCGCCGCCGGCGCGGTGGGCGCGGCCGCCTCCCTGGCCGCCTGGGCCGGGGTGGTCCTGGCCGGGGCCCTGGGCCGTTTCTTCCCCGACGACGGCACCACCTTCTCCGACATCGGGATGCCCATCGGGGGGCAGATCGTCCTCACCCCCTGGTCCACCTTCGCGTTCCTCGCCACCCTCATCGCGCTGGGGCTCCTGCTCTCGGCGTTCATCCTCTCCCTCGGATTCGCCTCGCCCACCGCCCGCGACGCCCGCTCGAAGCTCACCGTCCTCGGCACCGCCCTGATCTTCGCCGGACTGGCCCTCCAGTTCTCGGATAGCCTGTCCACCCTGTCCTGGGTCTACGCGGTGCCCGCCTTCAACGCCGTGATCGCCCTCCTCGAGGCCGCCAAGGGCACGCTGACCCCGATTCGCCTCGCCCTCAGCGTGGCCGTCAACCTCGCCCTGGCCGGCCTCTTCGCGTACCGCGCCGCCCGCGCCATCACCGGCGCCAGGAGCGGCGCGGTCGCAGTCCAAGGGAGAAAGAAGGGGATCGCCGGGTGATCGATTCCTCGGTTACCCTGGGAAGTCCCTGCTCCGCGACTCCAGGCCTCCCTGAGCACTCCCCAAGATGCGTGACGTTACTTGAGAACCAATGTTAGCCCAGGAAGGATATCGCACCCTCCACCTCTTCTCCGAGCGGACACCATGAGCCTGGGAACACGACAACCACCCTCGAGGGGACGGCCTTAATTCGCCTTCAGCGTTCCGAGGGGGTCGGCGTCTACGCGGCCGCTGGTAGCACCCGCCCTGGTAGCTGAACCAGCCAACGACCTCCCCGTTCCGCCAGAGAAGCACGGTGTCGCCGCGGTTGGAGAGGGGGCAACTCCTCGGCCCGCCGCTCGAGCTCCTGGTAAGCAGCCCAGAGGCCGAGAGACAGCCCCCCGGCATGGTCTTGGGCAGCCCGAAAGGCGGAAAGGTGAGGGGTCTTGGTCCTCTCACCACGACACCAGTGTAGGAGCTATCGAACGGGCCCAGCACCGGGAGCGTCTGCAGCGCGGCGCAGGCAGTGAAGGGAAACAAGAAAGACCGGCTGCATGAGACGGACCATGTGCACCCTCCTGCGAAACATGTGCCTGAACGGTCTATGGGACCAGTGCCGGCACCGAAACTTAGCCCTTCGTCGAAGGGCGCATTTCAATTCCTACCACCACTTCTGGAGGTATTGGCCTGGAAACTTCCCCCAGAAGTGAGGCGTAGTCGCGTCCAATAGTTCGCAAGGTGTTTTTAACAACGGCTAGCACTTCGGGATCGACCGTCTTGACGTTTAGGTCGAAGCCCTGAAGAGCACGCAGCGCGGCACGGGGCAAACGCCGCGGCCCCCTAAGGTCCCCGATGATTTTCTGAACGAGTTGCGCCTCTTCCTCAGATAACAGATCCCTATGTAGACGAAGTATGGTGTTCGCGTTTCTCAAAGCCCGCTGTTCAACCGAATTCGATGGTAGGGACTCTGGGTGGACCTTCTCAAGCTCTTCCAGAGCCTTCCGGTAGTGGAACCAGAAGACGTCGCTAGGTTCCATGCGCCGAGTCTCGGGAGCGGCTTCTGCCATCGGAAGCGCATCAGGAAAGCTCAGGTAACGAATCCAGTCCTGCTCCCCCGGGGATTTGCTAGGATCGATCGCCGCGGCATAAAACGCCCGGGTTTTACGCAAAAAAATAGCAACTAGGGAATCGCCGGAACGCGCCACCTTGACCCTGTTCGGAAGACGTTCGATACGACGCTCGAGCTCGGGGTGCTGGCGAGTGAGCTCTGCCCACAAAAGGCGCATCCGCACGTCGAAGCTGACTTCCTCCTGTTCTTCTGGATTAGCTGTAAGCTTTTCATAGATTCGGGCGGGCTGGGGTTCCTCGTCGGGGTCCAGGATACGGGCGTCTTCACCGAGGGCTTGGTGGATCAAAAAGAGCTTTTGCGCCGCCACCGCCTTGGGGTCGGTGACCTCCCGCCCCTGCTCGGTGGGGAAGAAGTGGTAGATGTAGAGCTCGTCGAATAGCTTGGTACCGATGCGGTTGATGCGCCCGACCCGCTGGATGACCCGGGTGGGGTTCCAGGGAATGTCGTAGTTGATGACCGCGCCCGCCCGGCCCAGGTTTACCCCTTCCGAGAGCTTGTCGGAAGTCAAGAGCACGTCGTAATCGTCTCGCCACTGCTCTTTGGGAAGCGAGGCGTCGAAGTTACTGAGCACCCGACGCATGAGTGTGTTGTCGATTGAGCGACTGACCTTGAGCACCCGAAGACCTTCCGCTTCCAGGATCTTGGCCACGTGGTCCACGGTGTCGGTGAACTCCGAGAAGACAATCACCTTACGCCCAGGTTCCCGGGCCAGATGCGCCTTGAGGAACGCCGCTAGCCGTCGGGCCTTGGGGTCGTTTTCGGGGTCGGCCAGACCCAGCCCCCTGACCTCGCGCTGGACCTCCTCCAGGAGGGCCAGGTCGTTTTGCAGGTCCTCAAGGAAGCGGGCGCGGTCCTCTGGGCGCCACGAGCCGAGGTTGTAGACCCGACTCCGGGTGCGTTCGCCCCGGCGGATCGCCTCTTCGTCCTCGGCGGCGACCTGATCGAAGAGCGCATCGGCGTCCAAGAACGCCTCGTCGTCGAACACGTCCAGCAGCTTGCGGTCCAGGACGAAGCGGTTGGTCCTCTCGGCCAAATCGAGTGACTTGCGGTGGGCCTCCTTGATGCGGTCCAGTGTCTGGGCGAAGGCCCCGAACGAGCTCTCGAAGCGCCGCACCAGCAAGCGGCGCATGAAGTTGGCTAGGTTGCGCTGGGACTCCAAGGCAAAGGCGAGGGTCGAGCCCTCGCTCTCGTCAATATCGTCGGTGAGCACGCGGCCCTCCTTGTAGTGCTCGGGCTGATAGGCGGCGCCGCGGTAGGCCCCTTCGGGGCCGAACCAATCCCGGATCACCCGGTCGTAAAACGCGGACTGCGCCTCGGAGAGGTCGTACAGCACCGGTTCGGGCGGTCGCACCTGGGGAAACGGGGGCGCGGTGTCCCGGTAGCGGGGGTCGCGCTTGAGATCCAGCCGGTTTCGCCGCACGGTGACCGGGGTGATAAAGCGCTTGACCTCCCGTGCCACCTCGGCCAGGCCGTCCCGGGCCAGCCGCTCGGCGAGCCTCGGGTCTTCGGGGTAGTTCTCGAAGTAACTCCTGAACAGCGCCCGGGCCTTCTTGCGGCGCTGCTGGTCCCGGGACTCGAAAAACCGCAGGATGTGGCCGAGATCCTTGAACCTCTGCGTGAGGCGTTTGAAGTGGGCCGAAAGGTCGGCCCCCGGCGCCAGCCTCGAGGCCCCGGGCACGTCGAACAGCGAAAGCAGGGCGTAGATGTCCATGGGGGTGTTGTTGTAGGGGGTGGCGGTGAGGAGGATGACCTTTTTGCTGGCGGTGATGGCCCGGAGAAGGGCGTAGGCCTTGGTGTCCGGGTTGCGGAAGCGGTGGGCCTCGTCCACGACCACGACCTCGATGCCGTTTCGCGGGTTCTGGGCGTAGGCCAGAGCGTCCTCCAGTTTGCCGATGGAGAAGATTTCCCAGTCGAAGAGACCGAAGTCGTCAAGGTACTTGCGCCAGCCATAGGTGGCCGAGACGCCCCGCTCCCCGATCAACCCCGGCGGCGCGATTACGATGCCCCGCTTGTTGAGCATGCGCCCGATGAGGGAGGCGACCACGCTCTTCCCCAGCCCCACCACGTCGGCGAGGATGACGCCGTCGTAGGCATCGAGGATGGCCAGCGCGGCCTTCGCGGCGTCGATCTGATAAGGGTACGGAGTGTAGCCGGCGTGCTTAATGATGCCCTCGGGGTTGGGGTGCCCGTCGGTTTGGTCCAAGAGCTCGAGGTAGCGCTTTATCAAAAGGGCGTAGACCTCAAACGGCGTGGGCTGGGCCGCCAGCGAGCCCCGCTCGACGATCTCGCGCACCCGGGCGATGTCCTCGGGGCGGAGAGGTACGGCCCGCCGCCAGAGCTCGTCGAAGTACTTCTCGGCGTCCTCGAAGCCGTAGTCGCCGATCTCCACGTTGAACTCGTGCTGGCCTCTGAGCCCGGCGTGGGTGAGGTTGGAGGAGCCGGTGATGAACTTGCCCGGGCTCCCGAGCAGCTTTTGTTGGGGCGCATCGACCTTGAACAGGTAGAGCTTGGCGTGGTTGGGGTCGCGAGTCTTTCTGAGCTCGAGCCGGCCTTCCTCGAGGAGCCTGAGGAAGAAGCGGGCCTGTTCGGGGAAGTCGGGGAGGTCCAGGCTGGCGTCGGAAAGGGCCCGACCAAACTCTTCGGCAAACGCCTGAGCGACCTCGTTTCGGTTACCCTTGGCCCGGCGGGCGACCTCGAGGAGTTCCCCGGCGTGGCGGTCCACGCTCATGCCCACCAGGATCTTCAGCCTGAACTCGGGGTTTTTCTGGGCGGCCTGCTTCAGGGGCTCGTAGAGCTCCCGCCAGCCGGAGAAGTAGAAGAAGCCCACCAGGAACTTGAGTTCTTTGGAAGCCTCAATGAGGTCGGCGAGGCGGGCGGCGAGGTCTTTGGTGGAGTGGTTTGTGATGAAGCGACTCATGCTGAACTCTACTTGGCTTTTGTAGCGCCAGATTTACGGCGCCTATTACTCTTAGCCAGAGCAATACGTTCCCACACGAGCTTGGCAGTTTCTCGGTAAACCTCCTCGCGCTCCGCCCTGGTGAGCCCAAGTAGCTTGAAAACGTGATTGTCGAGTTCCCTTCTGTCAGGCGGTGGAGTGGGGAGTCCTCGGAAATCCGGGGGTCTAAGCCCTACCTCCTCCCAAAAGTCGGGGATTGTTCGGGTCATGAAAGTCCCGAGCAGTTCTTCATCTAAGCTTGGCGGCGGTGAAAGAGGCGGAATGGGCATGGCTTCGTAATCGTAGACCTTGATTTGCAAAGGCCCTCCTCCGCCGCCTTCTGGCGGTCGAGCCAAGACTTCTTTGACAAGAGCAAAGAACGTGCTGTTAAGAGCCAGAAAAAGCGCTAGTGTGTCTGTCTTGGACTTAGGGAGAACAAAGTATAGGGCGTTATCTACGATGGTGTTCGCGGGATTCCAAAAAGCGTACTTACGACCCCTTTCGAACATCGGCAAAACGATTTTAGCTGGCGGCCATTTCCCGAGCCACCACCAAGGACTACGGCCCTTGACCGTTCTTAGAGAAGGCACACCCTGGACTATCTTTCCCTTACCTGTTCCCCGTTTGACTTCTATTGGTGCCCGTTCTCCGTAGCGCACATAGGCTTGAGCATGTGTGGGGAGTTTTTGGAAATCCGCAGCCCCCGGAAGGAATACGAAGCCAAGACCTTTCGCATCCACTTGCAGCGACGGAGCGTCTTTCGGGCTTTTAAGGAGTGGTTTCAGAACCTGCTTCTCTAGATAACCCTCCCAAGCTAGACCGTTCCTTACCGCAACTAGATTACCATCTTCGTGGATTTGCTTGCATACAGGGCATACAGGGTTATAAGGAAGCGGATCAACATAGAAAAAGTCGTTGGCTCCGGTCTTGATGCCAAAGCGCACCTCCGCCACGTCCCCCAGCCGCACCAGCTTGTCTCCGGCTCTCTCCAGGATGCGGAAGAAGACGTCCGGGGCCCGGAGGTAGAGCCCGCCCCACTTGCCACCGACGTATTTGCCCTTGTCGTCCTTGCCCTCGTCGAAGAGCTCGGCGGCGGTGCGGACCACCACCCGCACGTTGTCGTTTTGGCGAATGACCTCGGGGGCTTTCATGCCAGTACCTCCTCGGATGCGAAGCCGGCCTCAACCGAGGCCATCAGGGCCTCTTGCAGTACGCCCGCCTCCTCGAAGGGCTTTTTTGCCGCGATAAAGAGCACCGGCCAGTTCTCGGGAAGCCTTTCTTGCCTCAAGGCGTGGGCTACGGTGATCACCGTGTTCACGTCGGCTTCAAACGTACGCTTGACCCGGTTCTCGATCACGTAGCGAAGGGGCGCCGCTTCCAGAAAGACCTGCTGCAACCAGGCCCCGTACTGCACGTCGAGCCAGGAGTTACTGACCACGAAGGCGTGCACCCCCTTCTCGTGGAGAAGGACCAGTGATTGCGCGTAGAAGTAGGTGTAGAGGTCGGAGCGACCCGCCGGTTTAGGGGTCGGGAAGGTAGCGTCGTAGGGGCCAAAGCGCTCAAGGCCCTCCTGGACCGCGGCCTGCAACTTGGCCTTGTACTCCTTCGGCTCGAAGCGCCCCAGGAGGTCTCGGATTTCTTCCTGACGCAGGTAGGGCGGGTTGCCGATAACGATGTCGAATCCCCCCTTGGGACCGAGCAAGACCTCGGCGAAGTCCAGGAAGTAGACGAAGGGGCGCTTGGGCTGGCGCAAGAGCTTGCGGATTTGCTCGAGCTCTTCGTCCAGCGTCTTGCTCGGATCATCGACTCCCTCGAGGGCGAGGGCTTGCTGTTTCCCCCTTCCAATGAGCGTGGCCTCGATATAGCGCTCGAGGAAGGCCCGCTCTTTCTCCTCCACGTCCTTCTCGCTTACGCCGCGGTTGTTGAAGTAGTTGTCCTTGGCCCGGACGAGTTCGCGAAAAGCATTTCGAACCTCTTCCCTTTCTAGCGCCGCGTCGTCGGGCGGAAGACGGATGGGAAGCGGGGTTTTGTCGATCGTCTGGAGTACGCTGTCTCCCTGGCGGACCTTGAGGCCCAGGGAAGGGAGCAAGGGGTGCGGGGATTTGCGGGCCTCGTCTTTGAGGTCGACAAAGTACGCGAGCCAGAGCCGGAGCTCGGCCATCCACACAGCCCACTCCAAGATGTCTACCCCATAGAGGTTTTGCATCAAGCTGCGCCGCAAATTCAAGGTGCGAGGCTCGCCAAGCCGTTCGAGGGTTTCTTCGAGAACGTGAAGCGCCCCTAGCAGGAAGGCCCCCGAACCCACGGCTGGGTCAAGAATCTTGGCTTCCTTGAGCAGAGACCGGGCACGCTCCTTCTCCTCTAGTGTTAAGGCCTCGGCCTCGCCGTCTAGTAGCCGGTACGCCTTTTCCAAGGGAAGTCCCTGTCGTGTTAAATACTCGGCCAGCGCAAGCCGCACCATTAAGTCCACTTCAACCCTAGGCGTGTAATGGGCCCCTAGCTCAGTAGCCCTACCCCCTACGCCAACCGTGTTGACCAGTTTTTCAAGGATCAGGCCCAGGAACTCGGGGTTCAGCTCGAGGTCGGCGTCGCTGGCGGTGTTCTCCTCAACGGTGAAGTTGTACGAGAAGATGAAATTGAAGAAGGCCTCGACCGCTTCGTCGGTGATATAGACCCCTTCCTTATCCACGCCATCCTTACGATTAAAAAGCTCGCCGTTGAGGAAGGGGGCCTCGATGTAAGCCTGGCGGATGTCCTCCGGTAGATGAGCGAAGGAAGCCGGCTTCCTTCCTCGAGGCGCCTTGAGCGCCTGAAAGAAGAGGGGTTCGAGCCAGTCGCGGTAGAAGCGGTCCTTGCCCCCGGTGGCCCGGTAGCGCTCGAGGAGGTGGGGCAAGAACCGCTCGTCGCCTCCTAACCACTTCCGCTTCGCCAGGAAGCCGAGAAAGAGCACCCGCGCCACGAACGCCAGGGCGAAGTCGCGCACCCGCTTGCGAGGAGAAAAGCCAATGATGCCAGGAACGAGCGTTTCTTCAAAAACCTTGGCGAATTCTCGATAGAAGGCCTTGCTGATGGCCTCGAGGCTGAAAATTTCCTTAAGCGCTTCCAGCGTCACTGCCTGGCCGGAGGCTTCCAGGTCAAGAAGACGCTCCATCTGCTGACGGAAAGTCTTGTTAAACTGTCTAGGCTCCACGAGCAAGCTGGCCTGGCGATAGTCGGTATAGCTAGGCTTGCGGCGCCCCCTCCACGCGATCACATGCACCAAGGCGATCCGGTAGGCCCCTGTGGGATCGTGGAATACGGCAAGGGCCGCTTCCAAAACGTGATCACTGAGAAAGCGGGTGACTTTTTCGAACGCCTTTCTTTGCTTTTTCCGTGCGTCTTCAACAGAGACCGCTAGGATGGGTACCTCAAGATCGTCCGCGAGCTCCACGGCCCCCAGGGCTACTCCGGCCTCAAAGCCATAGGTGTAGTTAGGCGCTTCTGGCGTGAAGTTGCCAAGTTCTTCAAAGAACTCGGCCAGAGCATCTGGGTCGTACGCGCTAGCTATGCGGTCAATACTCGTGGACACTTTGCCGGCTCCTTCCCAGGTCGCTGCCGTATCCCTGGCTCAATACTACGCACTGGTCTAGGGCTTCTGACCAAAATTTCGGGCCATAGCAAGCTACTCGAGAAACGGCGCGGCCATCTACAGGGAGCCGCTCAGTGGGGCAAGCGTGGATCTTGCAACACTTAAATAGAGCCGGGATCTCGTCTTTGCGTAGAACAAGCGCCCCTACATACCGCGCCGAGGTCATCGGTTAGGCACCCACAAATCTCAGCGTAGCGCCGCGGGGTTTACTAGAGGCCCGATCCAAGTGAACGCGCCGGCCCGCTCCACTGTGGTGTGATGGGAGGGAGCGTATGAAACGGGTTTTGCTAGCCGAACCCTGGCGGCCCGATCCCCCGCCATCCGGCCAGCGGGTGGTGACCCCGAACCCCCGGGCAGCGCGCCGGCTCGACGCCCCGTTCGTGAGGCTCGAGGCCCTGGCGCGCCGGGCCCTCCCGCCGGGGATCGCCGTGGCTCCGCCCCTCGTGGTGATCCGGGCCCACCGCTCGGTCCTCGCCGCTCGAGGAACCCCCGACCCCGCGGGAGAGGCCCGGGCCACCGCCGGCGCGGTCGCCGCCCTCCTGCGCTCGGGGGCCGACCTCGACCGCCTTTCGGCTCTGGGGGGCCGGCTCGGGGAACGGGCCGCCGAGGCCCGGGCCCTCACCGAAGTGCTCGGGAAGCAGGGCCTCGTTCATCCGGCGGAGATGCTCCACCGGGCCAGCGAGCACGCAAACCCCGCCCCCCTTTACGTCTTCGGCTACGCCCACCTCGGCTTCGACCAGCTCGCCTTCCTCCGGGCCGCGGCCGGGGAGGGGAGCGTCGTGGTGCTGCCCGGGCCTGACGCCCCGTTCGGCGACCTCAGCCGTTCGGTTGCGGACGAGCTCAGGCGGTCTGGCTGGGCGGTCGAGCACCGGCGCGGCGCCCCTTCCACGACCGGGGAACGCGCTGCGGCTCGGTTCGCCGGCGACGGAGACGGGGGAGAAGGGGTCGAGGCCTGGGCCCTGCCCGACCCCGAGGCCGAGGTGCGGGCGGTCCTCTCCCGGGTGAAGGCGCTTCTCCTCAAAGGGGTTCCCGGGCACCGAATCGCGCTGGTCGCCCGCGACGACGCCGCCGTCGGCCCGCTGGCGCTCGCGGTCGCGTGGGAGTACGGCGTCCCCCTGTGGGCGCTCTACGCCGTTCCCCTGGCCGAAACCCGGGTCGGGGCCTGGGTGGCGACCCTCCTCGAGGCGGCCGACAGGGGGTTCCCGTTCGAGGTTGCCGCCCGGCTCCTCGCCCACCCGCTGGGCCCCGGCCTCGCCCCCGAGGCCTGGGAGGATGCGCGAAGGACCCACCCCCGGGGCCCCGAGGCCTGGCGCGCGCTGGGCGCGCCCGAAGCCCTCTTCTCCCTGCCGAAAAGGGCGGAAAGGCGGGCGTTCGTGCGGGCCGTCGGCCAGGTTCTGGAGGCCCTGGGGATCCGCCAGCGTGCCCTCCCCTGGGCCCGGGAGGTTCTCGCCTACCGCGCGCTCCTCGACGGCCTGCGGACGCTGCCCGACCCCGGGGAGGACCTCCCCCTGGACGCCTTCCGCGCGGATCTCGCCGAGCTCCTCCTCACCGAAACCGTCCCCGCCGCCCCCGGGCGGGGCGGGGTCGAGCTCCACACCCCCCTCTCCCTGGCCGGGGCCGAGTACGACCACCTGTTCGTCCTAGGCCTGAACGAGGGGCACTTCCCCCCACCGGTCCGGGACGACCCCGCCCTCGACTTCTTCGAGCTCAGGCGGGCCGCGGAGGCCGGGTTCCTTGCCGAAACCCCCGGCGAGGCGGCCCACCGCGAGGCCCTTCAGTTCTTCGCCCTGCTCTCGGGGGCGCGGACGCGGGTGGTGCTCTCGCGGAACCACCGGGATGGCCAGGCGAGCCCCTTCCTCGCGCCCTTCGAGGAAGGCGGACCCCCCGAGCCCATCGCCGCCAGCCCGGAGGAGCTTCGCCGGTCCCGGCTTCAGGCGAGCGGAAAGGCCGGAGACGACCCCGTCCTCGAGCGCGCCCGGGCCGCCTGGGGGGTGGAGCTCGCCCGGGAGGGGCCGGACGCGCCGGACGCATACGACGGGGTGACCGGGATCGGCGTGGACCCCTCCGAGCGCACCTTCGCGGTCACCGAGCTCGAGGCCCTGGGGCAGTGCCCCTTCAAGTGGTTCGCCGGCCGGCTCCTGGGCCTCGCCGAACCCGAGGAGGCCCCCGAGGAGCTGGATGTGACCCTGCGGGGCCAGCTGTACCACCTGGTGCTGGCCCGGGCGGTCCGCCCCGGGGAGGACCCCCGCCGGGCCGGGGACCGGCTCGAGGAGGCCTTCGGGGAAGCCGAGACCGAGCTCGGCCTCGACCGCCTCCCGGGATGGGCCGGGGAGCGGCTTGAACACCTCGCCCGGCTCCGGCAGCTGGTGGGGTCGGAGGCCTTCGCCCTGGCGGGGGCGGTCGTCCTCGCGGTGGAGCGCTCCTACGATGCCGGGTGGCGGGGGTTTCGGGTGCGCGGCCGCATCGACCGCGCCGACCGGGTGGGGAACCAGGTGGTGCTCTACGACTACAAGGGCGGGAAGTCGGCCCCCAAGGGGGTCAAGGACGAGGCGGGCCGGCTCAAGGTCGACTTCCAGCTTCCCCTCTACCGCGAGGTGGCCCCGGCGCTCTTTTCCGGCCTGACCCCGGGGCCGGCCTTCTACCTCCTGGTGGGCGCGGCCAAGGCCCAGTCCGTCACCCACTCGGACGGCGCCCTCCAGGCCCTCGCCGACCGGCTCCGTCACCACCTCGAGGAGGGACACTTCCCGGTCGCGCCCGACGCCAAGCAGGAAGCCTGCACGTTCTGCCCCCTCGACCTGGTCTGCCGGCGCGGCCCCCGCCTGTGGCGGAAGGGGGGCTCGGCGTGAAGCTCACCCCCGAGCAGGCGCGGGCGGTCCGGGCCCCGAGCGGGGTGGCGGTGGTGGCCGGGGCCGGCACCGGCAAGACCCGTACGCTGGTCCACCGTTACCTCGAGCTCGTCGAGCGGGGGCACACCCCCCTCCAGCTCGTCGCGGTCACCTTCACCGAGGCCGCCGCCGCCGAGCTCCGCGCCCGGATCCGGAAGGCGCTCGCCGGGGTCCGCGCCGAGCTCGTCCCCGAGCTCGAGGCCGCCCCCATCGGCACCCTTCACGCGCTCGCCGCCCGCGTGTGCCGCGAACACCCCCGGGCCGCCGGCGTCCCCGCCGACTTCCGGGTCCAAAGCGACGTGGAGGCCGCCCTCTGGCTGAGCGAGCACCTCCCCCGGGCCCTGGCGGAGCTCCCCCTCGAGGTCTTCGAGGTGCTCCCGGCGAGCTTCCTGAGGGGGGCGCTGGAGCTGCTCCTGGCCGACCCCCTCGCCGCCCGCGAGGCCTTCGAGCGGGGCCCGGAGGCGATGCGGTCGGCGCTGGACGGGGTGGTGGAGGACTTCTTGGAAGAGGCCCGCCAACACCTCGCCTACCTACGCGGAAGCGAGGCTTCGGGGAAGCTGGAGGAGCTTCGCGGGTTGCTTCTCGCTGCCTGGGAGGATGGGAGGGACACCTTCCTTGCCCTGGCCTCCGCCATCCGGCTTCCCGGAGGGAAAACCCGGCACCAGGAAGTCAAGGAACGCATCAAGGCGCTGAGGATGCTTGCCAACGACGCCGCCCCCCTCCGCCTCACCCCCGAGCACGAACGCGCCTGGGCGGCGCTCCGGGAAGCCTACCGGCGGGTGTACGGGCGGCTGGAGGACGAGCGCCGCGCCGAGCGGGTCCTCGACTTCGCCGGGCTTGAAGTGCACGCCCTGAAGGCCCTCGGGGATCCCGCGGTCCGGGCCTACTACCGGGCCCGCTGGCGGCACGCCCTGGTGGACGAACACCAGGACACGAACCCGGTCCAGGGCCGGCTCCTCGCCGCCCTGTTCGAGCCCGAAGAGCTCACCCTGGTCGGCGACCCCAAGCAATCCATCTACGGCTTCCGCCGGGCCGACCCCCGGGTCTTCGCCCGGGCCCTGGAGGAAGCCCCGGAGCGGGTCGCGCTCACCCGAAGCTTCCGCGCCCACCGGGGCCTGGTGGCGGCAGTGAACCGGGTCTTCGAGGGATTCCTCGAGGGCCACGCCCCCCTTGTCTCCCACCGCGACCCGCTCCGGGGCTTCCTCCAGGGCCCGGGCGAAGACCCGGGGGTCGGCCCGGCGGAAGCCGTAGATGGATTGCTTGGGGTCGCCGACCAGGGTGAGCTCTTCGGGCTCGAACAGGGCGGCGAGGAGC
>WFXV01000193.1 GCA_015490435.1 Thermaceae bacterium | reverse complement strand
GACTGGGCCCGCCAGTGGGCGAGCCGCTCGGCGAGCTCCTGCCACTTCCCGCCGAGGGCTTCCCAGCGGGCGGTGCGTTCGGCGTGGGCGCGGGCCTCCCGCTCGAGCGCCTCCGGCGGGTGGGCGAGGGCTTCTTGGGCGGCGCGCTCGAGCCTGGCGGCCTCGGCCTCGAGGCGCCTGAGCTCGAGCAAGAGCGCCCGCCGCCGCTCGGCGAGCTCGGCCAAAAGGGCGTTCTCCGGCGCCAGCGGGGCCTCGAGCTCGGCCCGGGCGGCCTCGAGCTCCGCCCGCCAGGGCGGGGTCTCGGCCCGGATCCGCTCGGCGAGCTCCCGGGCCCGCTCCTCGCGAAAGGCGGCGAGGAGCTCGGAGAGCTCCTGAAGCCGCGCCCCGGTGAGGGGGCGGCGGATTTCCCGGCGGAGCTCCTCCTTGAGCTCGGCGAGGAGCCGGTGCTCGGGGTAGCGGCGGGCGAGCGCCTCGACCTCCGCCAGGAGCGCTCTGGCCTCGGCCCGGAGCGCGCGCCGGGTCCTCCGGAGACGCGCTCGCTCGGCGAGGGCGTGCCAAACCCGCCTGCTTCCCCGCGCGAGCGCCCGAAAGGTGAAAAAGGGAGGGCGATCAAAGAAGCGCTCGAGAAGAAGGAGGGCGATCAGGGCGGGGATCAAGAGCCCGAAGAGCCCGAGCCGGTCGACCAGCCAGGCGTACCCGGCGCGCCCGATCCCGCCGGCGAGCTCCGGCGCCAGCGCGGCGAGTGGCGGGAGCGAGAAGACCGCGGCCAGGAGCCCGGTGAGGGTCTTTTCCAGATAGCGGCGAAGGGGCACGCGCCGGAGCGCGGCGTAGACCCCGTAGGCAAGGGGAAGCGGCAGGAGCCAGGCGGCGTAGCCCAAGAGGCCGGTGAGGGCGTCCTTCACCGCCTGGCCCAGCGCCCCGGAGTAAGGGGGCTCGGGCCAGAGGCTCGCGGCGAGGAAGAGGAAGGCGCCAAAGAGGACGAAGGCAAGCGCCTCGAGGTCCCCCCGCGAGGGTTCGCGCCGGGTTTTCTTGGGGCGCTTTCCCGCCATCGCTAGGGCCAATTCTAAGGGGCGCGGGTCCCCCCGCGCCCCGCGCTTTGCCGAGAGGCTACTTCTTCAGCTTCTTGAGGGCCTTGACCACCGCCTGGGTGATGTCGGTGTTCGGGTCGGCGTAGACCACCAGGTTCGAGGTCGCCGCCACCCGCCGGTTCATGATCACCGCGAAGCCCTGGTCCCGGGCCACCTGGGCGACCACTTGGTCCACCTCCTTGATCAGGGGATCGAGCTTTTCCTGAATCTTGGGCGCCCACTTGTCGCGGACCTTCTTGGCCGCCTCGGAGAGGACCTGGTAGTCCTCCCGGTCCTTGGCGGTGGCCTTGCCGGTTGCGAGCTTCTCCTCAAGCGGCCGGAGCTTTTCCAAAAGGGGCTTGAGCTCGGCGTCGGCTTGCTTTTGGAGCTCGGCGACCTCGGGGTAGCGGGGGTGGGCCTGAATCACGGTCTCCGCGTCGACGAAGCCCACCCGGGTGGGAACCGCCTTGTTCTGGGCCAGGGGCAGGCCCGCGAGGAGCAATACGCTGAGGGGAACGAGGATCAGCCAGGTGCGTTTCATGCCGCGAGGCTAGCAACGGGCGGTGAAGGCCCAGTGAGAGCCCGGGGACGTTTGTTCGACTCCGGCCCTCTATAATCCCGACTAGGAGGTAGGAAAAACATGCTCGTACGCGAGTGGATGACCCCGGACCCGGTGACGATCAGCCCCGATACCCCCGTGCTGGAAGCCATCAAGCTTTTGAAGGAGAAGGGCTTCCGCCGGCTTCCCATCGTCGAGGGAGGAAAGCTGGTTGGGATCGTTACCGACAAGGACCTAAAGGACGCGATGCCCTCCAAGGCCACCACCCTCTCGGTTTGGGAGCTCAACTACCTGCTCTCCAAGCTCACCGTAAGCGAGGTGATGGCCAAGCCGGTGATCACCGTGCAGGCGGATGAGCCGCTCGAGGAGGCGGCGCTTTTGATGGAGGAATACAAGGTGGGCGGCCTGCCGGTCCTCGAGGGCGATCGCCTGGTGGGGATGATCACCATCACCGACGTGCTCCGGGCCTTCATCGAGGTGATGGGCATGAAGGAGGGCGGGGTGCGGATCACCTTCGACGTGCCCGACCGCCCCGGGGCGCTGGCCAAGGCCGCCCAGGCGGTGCCGCCGGCCAATATCGTCTCGGTGGCGACCGCCGGCAAGCACGACGGGATGCGCCGGATCGTGATGCGGGTGACTGGCGAGGACGCCGAGGGCGTGCCCGAGCGGCTCAAGGCCGCGGGCGAGATCGTGGTCGACGTGCGCAAGACCGAGCCCCGAATCTAGGCGCGATGCGGCGGCTTGGGCTTTTGCTCCTCTTGCTCCTCGCTGGGTGCGCGCCCCGGCTCGTGGGCGTCGATCCCGCCCGGGTGCCCACCCCCGATACCTGGGATCCCCAGCCGGCCCCGAT
>WFXV01000192.1 GCA_015490435.1 Thermaceae bacterium | reverse complement strand
TCCGATGAGCGGGATGCCCACCTTCCCAAATGGCTTCACTACTACAACTGGCACCGGCCGCACTCCAGTCTGGGCAACCAAGCCCCTGTCTCACGTTTAGGGCTTAAGGTGAACAACGTTGTGAGACTGCACACCTAGCCAAGACCCGCCCGGTGCAAGAAAATACGGAGCGTGGAAGACGGGTTGATCGTCATCAAGGTCGGGGGCGCCGAGGGCATCGACTACGAGGCGGTGGTCGAGGACGCCGCGAACCTCTGGAAAAACGGCCAGAAGCTGATCCTGGTGCACGGCGCGAGCGCCGAAACCAACCGCGTCGCCGAGGCGCTCGGCCACCCGCCCCGGTTCCTCACCCACCCCGGGGGCATGACCTCCCGCCTCACCGACAAAAAGACCCTCGAGATCTTCAACATGGTCTACGCCGGCAAGATGAACAAGTACCTGGTCGAGCTCTTCCAGAAGCGGGGCGTGAACGCGGTGGGGCTCTCTGGCCTCGACGGCCGGGTTTTTGAGGGCAAGCGGAAGAAGGCGATCAAGTATGTCGAGGGCGGCAAGATCAAGATCCACCGCGGCGACTACTCGGGCTCGGTGGAGCGGGTGAACAAGGAGCTCCTCTCGCTCCTCCTCGCGCACGGCTACCTCCCCGTCCTCACCCCGCCGGCCGCAAGCTTCGAGGGGGAGGCGATCAACACCGACGGCGACGTCGCCGCCGCCCGGGTGGCCGAGGCCTTCGGGGCAAAGGCGCTCGTCTACCTCTCGAACGTCCCCGGCCTGCTCGAGCGCTACCCCGACGAGGCGAGCCTCATCCCCAAGATCCCCGCCGCCCAGGTCGAGGAGTTCATGCGCTTCGCCGAGGGCCGGATGAAGAAGAAGGTCCTGGGCGCCGCCGAGGCGGTCCGGGCCGGGGTGCGCCGGGTCATCTTCGCCGACGCCCGGAAGAAGGACCCGATCACCCGCGCGCTAAGGGGCGAGGGCACGGTGATTGAGTAGCATTGAGCCATGGACTGGCTCGCCGTCGAAAAGCGCCACGACTCCGGGGTCTACGCTAAGTCGGAGTTCGTCATCACCCGGGGTGAGGGTGCCTACGTCTGGGATACCGAGGGAAACCGCTACCTCGACCTGATCAACGGCATCGGGGTGGGATTCCTGGGCCACGGCCACCCCAAGGTGGTGGAGGCGGTCCGGGCCCAGGCCGAGCAGCTCATGGTCCTCCCCCAGGTCTTCGCCTCCGACCGCCGGGCGGAGTTCTATAAGGCCCTCACCGATGTCCTCCCCGAGCCGCTCACCCGGGTCTTCCCCACCAACTCGGGGACCGAGGCGGTGGAGGCCGCCCTCAAGTTCGCCCGGGCGGCCACCGGCCGGAAGAAGTTCGTCGCCGCCATGCGCTCGTTCCACGGGCGGAGCTTCGGCTCGCTCTCGGTGACCTGGGAGAAGAAGTACCGCGAGCCCTTCAAGCCGCTCGTCGAACCGGTCGTGTTCATTCCCTATAACGACGTCGAGGCCCTCGAAGCGGCGGTGGACGAGGAGACCGCGGCGCTCATCCTCGAGCCCGTCCAAGGCGAGGGCGGCGTGCGCCCGGCGACCCAGGCCTTCCTCGAAACCGCCCGGAAGCGCACCGAGGAAGTAGGGGCCCTCCTCATCCTCGACGAGATTCAAACCGGTCTCGGCCGCACCGGGAAGCTCTTCGCCTTCGAGCACTACGGCGTCACCCCGGACGTCCTCACCCTGGCCAAGCCCTTGGGCGGCGGCTTCCCCCTCGGCGCCATGGTCACCACCGACGCGGTCGCCGACAGGATGCCGAAGGGCGCCCACGGCTCCACCTTCGGCGGCAACCCGCTGGCGATGGCGACGGGCACGGCGGCGATCCGGGCGGTGGTGGAGGAGCGCCTTTGGGAGCGGGCGGAAAGGCTCGGCCGGGTCTTCATGGAGGCGCTCCGGGCGATCGAGAGCAAGAAGATCCGCGAGGTCCGGGGGCTTGGCCTGATGGTGGGAGTCGAGCTCAAGGAGAAGGCCGCCCCCTACCTAAAGCGCCTCGCCGAGGAGCACAAGATCCTCTCTATCCAGGCGGGACCAAACGTGATGCGGTTTCTGCCCCCGGTGGTGGTAACCGAGGAGGAGCTTTTGGGCGCCGCCCGGGCGGCGCCCAAAAGCTCCTCCTCGGTTACCACCACCGGGGGCAGAAACCGCATC
>WFXV01000191.1 GCA_015490435.1 Thermaceae bacterium | reverse complement strand
CCGGCGGCGCGCCTGCCCGCCCCCTGGCCCGATGGCCGACCACCCGAGGGGGTGCGCCGCCAGGCCGAGCGCTACCTCGGCGAGGTCCCCCTGACCCCGGCGCAGCGGCGGGTGCTCGAGGGCTACTTCGGGCTCTCCGAGTCCTCCCCGTAGTCCCGGGGGGTGGCCTCGAGGGGCCGGGGCGGGTCGAGGGCCTCCGTTCGCCCCACCCGCTCGGCGATCCGGCTCGCGAGGGGCAAGAGCCTTCGCTCGAAGCTTCCCACCGCTTTGTTGTAGGCCTCGACGCTCGCCTTGAGCCTTCGCCCCATCTCCCCCAGGTGCCCGCCGAAGGTGGAAAAGCGCGTGATCAGCTCGCGGGCCTCCTCGGCGATTCGGCGGGCCTCCTCGGAGAGGCGGTGCTGCCGCCAGCCGTAGGCCACCGACTTGAGGAGCGCGAGCAGGGTGATCGGGCTCGCGGGGAGCACCCGGAGCCGGAGGGCCTCCTCGAAGAGGGTGGGGTCGGCCTCGAAGGCGGCCTCGAGGGCGGCCTCGCTAGGGACGAAGACGACCACCAGCTCGGGGGCTCCCTCGATCCCTTCCCAGTACGCCCGCTCGGCGAGCTCCTTGATCCGGGCCCGGAGGGCGGCGGCGTGGGCCTTGAGCCGCGCCTTCCTGAGGGCGGGGTCGGACGCGTTTTGGGCCTCGAGGAAGGCGCCCATCGGGGCCTTTGCGTCCACCGGGATCGCCCCGCCCCCGGGGAGGCGCACGATCAGGTCGGGCCGGCCCCGCTCGGTGGTGGGCTGCAGGACGAAGTCCACGTGGGGCTCCATGCCCGCGAGTTCCACCACCCTTTTAAGCTGGAGCTCGCCCCATAGCCCCCGGGTGCGCTCGGCGGAGAGGGCGGCGCGGAGGCCCTGGGCGGCCTCTCTTAGCGCCCCCTGCTCCTCCTTCAAGAGCCGCAGCTGCTCGGCGAGGGCCCGGTAGGCCCCCTCCCGCTCCTTCTCCAGGGCCTGGATGCGGCCCTCGAGGGTCTTGAGCGCCTCCTTCAGGGGGTTGACCAGCCCCTCGAGCTCCCGGGCGTGGTTTTGAAGCCCGCCCTTGACCTCGCCCTCGATCCGGTCGAAGAGGGCGCGGGCGGCTTCGGCGAGTTTCGCCTGCGCCTCCTCGAGGTTCTTCGCCGCCAGGAGCTGGAAGGCCTGGGCCAGCGTGTCCTTGGCCTCCTCGCTCCAGCGGTTTTTCTCCCGCTCGGCCTCGAGCTGGGCGCCAAGGCGCGCGAGCCGGCCGACGAGGAGGAGGTAGACGAAGAGCGCCCCTGCGCCGAGCCCGGCCAAGAAGGCAAGCGCGGGGTCCACCCTAGTCCCCCCAGCGGGGCGCCCACTCGAGGGGCACCCCCAGGTGGTCGAGGATGCGCTGGGTGACGAACCGCACGAGGTCCTCGACCGAGCGGGGCCGGTGGTAAAAGCCCGGCGAAGCGGGGAGGATCACCGCCCCGGCCTCGGCGGCGTCGAGCATCGCCTTGAGGGCGGGGAGGGGAAGGGGCGTCTCCCGGGGCACGAGCACCAGGGGGCGGCGCTCCTTGAGGTGCACGAAGGCCGCCCGGGTGAGCAGGTTGTCGGCGATGCCGGCGGCGATCTTGGCCAGCGTGGTCTGGCTTGTGGGCACCACCACCATGCCCCGGGTGGCGAAGGAGCCCGAGGCGATGGGGGCGGCGAGCTCGTCCTCGCGGTAGTGCCGGTGGGCGAGGGCGAAGAGGGCCTCGGGCTTGAGCTCGGTCTCGGACTTAAGCACCTCGAGCGCCCCCCGGGTGGCCACCAGGTGGACCTCGACCCCGGCCGCCTTTAGCGCACTGAGCAAGTCGAGGGCATAGGGCAGCCCGGAGGCCCCCGAGATCCCCACCACCACCGGCCCTAGCGCGGAGGACGCCACGGCTCGCCGCGGAAGAAGCCGCGCACCAGCCCGGCCACCACCCCGCCGAGGAGGACGAGGCCGAGCAGGTTGGGGATCGCCATCAGGCCGTTTAGGGTGTCGGCCAGCGCGGTCAGGAGCTCAAAGCCCCCGAGCGCCCCCACGAAGGCGAAGACGATGTAGGTGATGCGGTAGGGCCAGCGGATGCCGTCGCCGAGGAGGAAGCCCGCCGCCTCCTCACCGTAAAAGCCCCAGGAGACCAGCGTGGTGAAGACGAAGAGGGCGAGGACGATGGCCGCCACCGAGCTCCCGCCGGGGAAGTCCCAGGCGGCGACGAAGGCCTGGGGCGCGCTCGTCGCCTCCTGCCAGACCCCGCTCGCGAGCACGATCAGGGCCATCACCGTGTTCACCACCAGGGTGTCGAGGAAGACCTCGATCACGCCCCAAAAGCCCTGGCGCACCGGGTGGTCGACCTGGGCCTGGGCGTGGGCGATCGCCGCCGAGCCGAGCCCGGCCTCGTTGGAGAAGATCCCCCGGCCCACCCCCGCCTTCAGGGTCTGCTGCAGGGCGTAGCCGGCGGCGCCGCCGGCGGCCGCCTGGGCCCCGAAGGCGTGCTGGAAGATGGCGGCGAAGGCGCCGGCGAGCGCGGCCCCGTGCATCGCCAGGGCGTAGGCGCCGGCGGCCAGGAAGCCGAGGAGCATGAGCGGCACCAGGGTCTGGGCGAAGGCGGCGATGCGGCGCACGCCCCCGGCCAGGATGAAGGCGGCGACGAGGGCGACGAAGAGCCCGGTGAGCCCCACCGGGACGCCGAAGGCGGCCTCCAGGCTCCCGGCCATCGCCGAGCTTTGGGTCAGGTTGCCGATGCCGAAGGCGGCGAGCGCCGCGAGGAGGGCATAAAGCCCGCCCAGCCAGCGGAGCCCCTTGGGCAGGCCCCGGGAGAGGTAGAACATGGGGCCGCCGGAGACGCTGCCGTCGGCGTAGCGCTGGCGGAAGTGGACCGCCAGGGTGGCCTCGGCGAACTTGGTGGCCATGCCCAAGATCCCCGCGATCCACATCCAGAAGATCGCCCCCGGGCCGCCGATCAGGATCGCCGCGGTGACGCCGATCAGGTTGCCCTGGCCCATGGTGGCGCCGAGGGCGACCATGGTGGCCTGGAAGGGGGTGATCTCACCGCCGGCGCCGAGCGCGCGCTCGCGGATCGCCCCCAGGGTCTCCCGGAAGATGATGCCGATCTTGGAAAACTGCACGAACCCCGTGCGGACGGTGAGGTAGAGCCCCACCGCCAGGAAGACGAGCATCATCTCCGGGCCCCAGACGTAGCGGTTCAAAAGCGCGTTAAGGCTTAATAGGTCCATCCTCGACCTCCGGCATGACCTTGAGCTTGGTGCCGCGTCCGGCGCGGAGCTTTCTCAGCTCGCGGTCGTGGAGCATGATCCGCTCGGGGATCTGTTCCCGGGGCTCGACCCGGAAACTGGCCTCGAGCCCCCGTGGCGAGCGCACCTTCAGTTTAAACGGCCCCCCGATCTTCTCGGCCCAGCGCTGGTAGAGCGCGTAGTCCACGTAGGCGACCTGGCTCTGGGGCCCGTAGTAGGGGAGGGCCACCAGGGTGATCGGGCCCACCCCCACCGAGGGCAGGGTGGCGAGCGCCTGGTTTTTGAGCAGCCGGTCGAGCACCCGGGCGCGGGCGAGCACCTCCCCCGGGACCGCCAGCACCTCGGCCACCGTCTTCCCCTCGGCGTCGGCGAAGACGCCGAGCTCGTCGAGGGAGAGCTCGAGCTCCCGCCGGCTCGCCGCCTGGCGCAGGGTCCGGCTCCAGTCCTCGGGGAGGTGGGTGAGCTTTTTCCACTCGTCGGCCACGCCCGCGAGGTCGGTGAGCACCGCCTCGAGCGGGGCCTCGAGGTTCTGCTCAGCGGGGGGCTCGCCGGCGTAGGCGAACCGGCCCTGGCGGAGCCCGGTGAGCAAGACGAGGGCGTCCATCCCGGAGAGCCCGAGCGCCTCGGCGTAGACCACCCGGCGGCCGGCGAAGCCCACCGTGCCCTCCACCCCCGGCGCCTGGATCCGGAGCGTGCCCCCGCTGCCGCTGGCCAGGGTCTGGAGGAGCTCGAGGAGAGGAAGGTCGGAGAGGTTGCCCGTGAGCATCTTCTTACGCTCGAGTATGCCACGTTTTCGGACTGCGCACCCCTTGGGCGGGATATGCTACGGGGAACCAGGGCGCGCGGCGCCCGGAGGGGGGAGCGATGGCAAGGCGGCTTTCCGTGCTCTTGGTTTTCGCCCTCTCCCTGGCCTTTGGCCAGCGGCTCGAGGTCGGCGGCTGGCTGGGCTCGCCCCCGGCCAGCTTGGGGCCCACCCTGAGGCTTCTCTACCCCGCGGGGGACTGGCGGTTCGACCTTTACTTGCGGGCGCTTTGGCCCCGCACCGACGAGACCAACGTGGGGTTCGCGGTGGTCCGGGCCTTCGAGGCCGGCCCCGCCGGCCGGGCCGAGCTCGGCCTCCGCGCCCACATGGGGCTCGACACCCAGTACTGGGTCGAGGGGATGGCGCGCTTCGCGCTCGCCCGCACCGCCCTCTCGGCCCGCCTCGGCTACACCGAAAACCGCACCCCGAGCCACTTCTGGCCCTTCGAGCGGGAGACGCTCGGGCTCTACGCCGACCTCGACTTCAAGCTCCGCGCCGAGGCTGAGCTCTTCCTCCTCGGGGCCTACCGCTTCGCGAACGACGTCAGCGGGCTCGAGCTCGCCCTCGCCTGGCGCGCCGAGGGCCGGACCTACACCGTGGGGGCGGGGGCGGTGAGGGAGCCGACCAACGCCTACGCCCTCTTGGGGCTCCGCACCCCGCTCGGGGGCGCGGTGGTGGACGCCACGGTACGGATCGGCGCCAAGAACGAGTTCAGCCTGGACTACGCCGACCGCCGGATCAAGGGCCGGCTCCTCCTCGCCTACCCCGCCCGCGCCCAGGTAGGGGTGGCCTGGTCGGCCTGGGCCTTCGACGTGGGGGTCGACCGGGCCGGGTTCGAGCTCTTCTTGCGCTACCGCTTCGAACTCTAAGCCCGGCCGTGGCTCCTAAGCGGGAAGAGCCGGGTGGCTTCCTCGTGGGCCGCCCGCTCGGCCAGGGCGGGGGGAATGCCCACCACGTTCTCCAGCGCCTTCTTCCAGGCCATCTCGTAGCCGTAGGCGATGATCGCCCCCATGGTGGCGGCGAGCCGGGTGAAGGCGGCGACCAGCGCCTCGTGGTCGGGGAGGGCGCGGGACCGCTCGCGGACGAACTCGACCAGGTAGCCGAGCATCGCCAGCATCATCGGGTTGGTCACCCCCCGTACCACGTGGACCGGCCCCACGAAGGCGAGCCAGGCGAAGAAAGCGCCGTCGTGGGGGCCGCGGATCACGCGCTCGTAGAACTGGGCGAGGGTCTTTTCCCGCTCCGCCCGCTCTCCCTCCTCGAAGACCGCCCGGGTGGGCTCGTGGGCGAAGAGCACGTCGTAAAAGCCCTTGACGAAGGCGTCGCGAAGGGGCAGGAGCGCGTCGGCGTTCTTGCGGATGACCTCGGCGTCCTTCTCTCCAAAGCGCGTTTCGGGCGGCATGTCGGAGAGCGCCTTTTTGGCGATGGCGTCGAAGTCGAGGGCGTCGTGGGTGGGTTTTTCGCTCATCCCAGCACCTCCGCCATTCGCTCTGCGACGCTCCGCGCCTCCAGGTGCAAAAGCCCCAGGTTGACCTGGGCGGGGGCGATCAGCGCGAGCACCCCCCGCTGCCCCACGGCGTAGACCACCACGTACCCGTCCCGGCCGCGGACCAGGGTCTCGGCCAGGGGGCCGAGCTGGGTGGTCTCGGCGATCCGACGCCCGAGGCCGAGGGCGGTGGCGGCCATGGCCGCGAGCCGGGCGGCGTCCTCGGCCTGGGCCACGATGGGAAGGCCGTCCGCGGAGGCGACCACCGCGCCCTTGATCTCGGGCAGCGCGGCCCTCAGCTCGGATACCAGTTGTTCCAAAACTTCGCGCTTGTTCATAGCCGTTCGATCCTCCAAGGGGCCCATTCTAGCGCAAAGAGGGCGCATAAGGACCCCCATTTCGGGGGTCCTTGGAATGCTCCCTAGGGCGGTTTTTACGAGCGGTCGCCGTGGATGTAGTTTGTAAGCTGATCAATCACGAACTGCTGGTTCTCGATGATCGCCTTGACCACGTCCCCGATCGAGATGATCCCGGCGAGCCTGCCTTCCTCCAGCACCGGCAGGTGCCGGATCTTCTTCTCGGTCATGATCGCCATCGCGTCCTCGATCGTCTGCTCCGGCCGGATGTAGATCACCTTCTCGGTCATGATCGCCCGCACCGGGGTCTCCTTCGAGGAGCGGCCCTTCAGGATCACCTTCCGGGCGTAGTCGCGCTCGGTGATGATCCCCACCGGCTTCTCGCCCTCGGTGACCACCAGCGCGCCGATCCCCAGCTCGGCCATGCGGCGGATCGCCTCGAAGACGCGCTCGTCGGGGCCAATGGTGTGGACCTCGCGGCCTTTCTTGTCGAGCAGCTGCTTGATGGTCATCGCCGCCTCCTTTCCGGTTTTCCCCACTATACCGCGATAGACTGAGCCCATGGTCCGGCACGCGGTGCTCCAGCTCGCCCCCGAGAAGGGGCAGGTCAAGAAGAACCTCGCCCGGCTGGAGGCGGCCCTCGCCGAGCTCGCCGAGGACGCGCCCGAGGTCGTCGTCCTCCCCGAGGCCTTCCCCACCGGGTACTTCCTCCAGGGTGGGGTCAGGGAGCTCGCCCTTGCGGTCGAGGCGCTCGGCGAGCGGCTCGACGCGATCCGCCGCCGGGTCTGGGAGGGGCCCCTCGACCTCGTGATCGGGTTCTACGAGAAGGACGAGCGGGAGGGGGCCTACTACAACGCCGCCGCTTACTTCGAGCTCGGGGGGCGGGGGCTTTTGCACCTGCACCGCAAGGTCTTCCTGCCCACCTACGGGGTCTTCGACGAGGAGCGCTACCTCTCCCGGGGGCACGCGGTTCGGGCCTTCGACACCCGGTTCGGGCGGGCGGCGATTTTGATCTGCGAGGACTTCTGGCACTCGATCACCAGCACCCTCGCCGCTTTGGACGGGGCGGAGGTGATCTACGTCCCCTCCGCCAGCCCGGCCCGGGGCTTCTTCGGCCCGCGCCCGGCCAACGTCGAGCGCTGGCGGGAGCTCGCAAAGAGCGTCGCCGCCGAGCACGGGCTCTACGTGGTGCTCGCCAGCCTGGTAGGGAGCGAGGCCGGCAAGGGGATGAGCGGGGGGAGCCTGGTGGCCTCGCCCGAGGGGCGGATCCTGGCCGAGGCCCCGGTCTTCGAGGAGGCGGCGCTCGTCGTTGACCTCGACTTCGACCGCATCCCCCCGGTGCGCTACGACAACCCCATGCTCGCCGACCTGAAAAGCGGGCTTCCCCTGCTTTTTAACGACCTCAAGCGGGTGGTGGAGGCGCTATGAGGAAGATCTACGGCGTTCCCGGCGGCGAGGTGCTCGAGCTCGACTACCCCGCGGTCGCCGACTACCTCACCGGCTTCCTCCGCCGCGAGCTCGCCTGGAGGGGGTACGAGAAGGGCCTGGTCGCGGTCTCCGGCGGGGTGGACTCGGCGACCACGCTGGCGCTCGCGGTGCGGGCGCTGGGCCCCGAGAACGTCCACGCCCTGGCCCTGCCCCACGCCGAGAGCGACCCCCGATCGCTCGCCGACGCCCGGCGGGTGGCCGAGGCGTTCGGGGTGGAGCTCGAGGTCGTCGACATCACCGCCATGGTCGAGGGCTACGCCGCCCTCCGCCCCGACATCACCCCCCACCGCAAGGGCAACGTCAAGGCCCGGGCCCGGATGATCGTGCTCTTCGACCTCTCGGTGGCCTACCACGCCCTTCCCCTCGGCACCGGGAACAAGACCGAGCGGCTCTTTGGCTACTTCACCTGGCACGGCGACGACGCCCCCCCGGTGAACCCCTTGGGCGACCTCTACAAGACCCAGGTCTGGGGGCTCGCCGAGGAGCTCGGGGTCCCCGAGGAGGTGCGGAAAAAGCCCCCCACCGCCGACCTCATCCCCGGCCAGACCGACGAAGACGACCTCGGGATCGCCTACGTCCGGGCCGACGTGATCCTCGAGCACTACCTGAAGGGCTACCCCGACCGCTACATCGAGGCCCTCGGCTACCGTCCGGAGGAGATTCGCCGGGTCAAGGAGCTGGTGAACCGGACCCATTACAAGCGCCACCTGCCCACGGTGGCGGTGGTCTCGACCACCGCGATCCACGAGTTCTACCTGAGGCCCCTCGACTTTAGAATCGAGCTCGAATGAGGTGGCTCTTGCTCCTCTTCCTTCTCCTCCTCGCGGCCTGCGCCCCGACCGCGAAGAAGCCCGCCTATCCCCCGGCCAAGGCGGGGCCCGGGGTGCTGGTGCTCCGCGACGCCGGGGGGCGGATCCTCCTGAATCCCGAGCTCGGCCTCGCCGCCCCCGAGGGGAGCGTGATCCTCTTCCAGCGCTACCAGGGCGCGGCGAGCCAAAGCCGCTTCACCTCGCCCGAGTCCTTCGAGCGGGTGCTCTTTTGGCTAAAAGGGGCGCTTTCGGACCTCGGCTACCGGGTGGTGGAGCTCGCACTCACCGAGCGCCCGCCCGAGTCCTTCGAGGCCCGGATGGTGATCGAGCGGGAGGGGGTGCGGCGCCGGGTGGTCCTCCGCTACCGCTCGGGGGTCTTTGACCTGGAGGTGCTGCCTTGAGGCTCGAGCGCTACTTCCTCGCGGGGCTGGCGGCGCTTTTGCCGCTTCTCGTCACCCTCTGGATCCTTGCCTGGGTCTACCGGCAGGCGCTCTGGCTCTTTGGCGGGCTCCTCGACCTCCTCGGGCTCTCGATCCCCCCCGGGCTCGAGCCCCTGGTGCCGCTCTTTGGGATCGCCCTCGCGGTGCTCCTCGTGGTGCTCTTCGGGATGCTGGTCTCGAACTGGGTGGGGCGGCGCACGGTGGAGGCGCTCGAGCGCGCCTTCGAGCTCGTGCCCCTGGTGGGGGACATCTACCGGGCGGTGAAGCAGATCACCCGGGGCCTTTTCGGGAAGAGCGAGCTGCAGTTCTCCCGCGCCGCCCTGATCGAGTACCCCCGGCGGGGGACCTACGCCCTTTGCTTCGTGGTGCAGCCGGTGGCCGGGCGGCTCCCGCCCCTGCCCGAGGGGCACGTGGTGGTGGTGGTCCCCACCAGCCCGGTGCCCGCCTCGGGGTTTTTGCTGGTGGTGCCGGAGTCGGAGCTGATCCCCCTCGAGATCGGGGTGGACGACGCCATCCGCTTCGTGGTGAGTGTGGGCTTCCTTTTGCCCGAGGCGCCGCCGAGGCGCCGGCTATCATAGAGCAATGAGTCGCTACGCCGCGCTGGCCGAGGCCCTGAGGCCCCTTTTGAAGGAGCGGACCGAGGCGCTCCTCGAGGAGGCCCTGCGCCGGGCGGGAAAGCCCCCCGAGGCCCTGGACGACGCCGACGTCGAGCGCATCCTGAAGCGGGTCGTCTACCCCGAGCTCGCGCGGCGGATGCCCGCGGCCGAGGCCCGGGCCAAGGTGGAGGAGCTCCTTAGAAGGCTCGCGGGCGGTGGTGGGGAGGAGGCCGAGCTCGCCGAGCTCGAGCGCGCCCTCAAGGCCTTCAGCCTCTACATCGACTGGCCCGAGGTGCAAAGGCTCCGCCGGCTCCTCGGGGGCCTTCGGGCGGAGTGGGACCCGGAGGCCGCCGCCGAGGCCCGGGCGGTGGTGGAGGCGCTCGAGGAGAAGCTCGAGAGCCGGCTGGTGCAGCAGGCCCGGGCGATCGCCGAGCTCGAGGGCTTCTACGAGCGGGTCAAGAAGGTGGGGGGGCGCAAGGTCAAGCGGCTCGCCTCGCTGATCGAGCAGGTCAAGGCCGCCCAGGAGGAGCGGATCCTCGCCGGGGCCGAGCTCGAGCGCGCCCGCGAGCTCGCGAGCGAGCTTTTGAAGCTGGTCGAGTCCTCGGTGGTGGAACCGGCCACCGAGGAGGAGCTCCTCGTGATGATCGAGGAGGACGAGCCGCTCGAGCTCGACCTCGAGCTCCTTCCCCCCGAGCAGCAGGACAAGATCCGCGAGATCGAGCGGATCGAGGAGGAGCACAAGCTAAAGGCCCTCGCCGAGCGCCACCCGGCGGTGCTCGCCAAGGATCCCTGGGCGAAGCGCTACCAGGAGTTGCTCGCCCGCCACGAGAAGGGGGAGCTCTTGGGCGAGGCGATCGCCGCCTTCGAGGACGAGCTCAAATCCGCCGAGGAGGAGATGCTCGCCGAGGCCCGGGCGCGGTTTGAGTGGGTGGCGGAAAAGCTCCGCGAGGCCGAGGCCCAGGGGGAGCAGGCGGCGGGGCTTTGGGCCCAGATGCAGGCGGTGGAGGAGGCCCTCAAGAAGGGCGTGGTGCCCGAGGGGCTCTCCGAGCTCGAGCGCGCCGCCGAGGCCCTCCTTCGCCGGGCCCAGGCGCGAAAGGAGGCCGAGGCCAAGGCCCGCCGGCTGGCCGAGGAGGCCCGGGCCTTCGCCGAGGAGGCCCGCGCCCAGCTCGACGCCGCCCGCTACCCCCGCCTGGCCGAGGACCTCGAGCGGCTCTTGGCCCAGGCCGAGGCCGGCGAGGTCGAGGAGGCCCTCTACCAGGAGCTCAAAAGCCGCCTCCCGGCGGCGCTCTCCGACCGCGCCGAGGCGCTCGCCGCCCGGCTCCGGGCGCTGCCCGAGCTTCCCGAGCTGGTGGAGACCCGCGCCGCCGCCGAGGCCGCCCTCGCCGCCGGCGAGCTCGACGAGGCCGAGGAGGCGATCGCCCGCCTCGAGGCCGAGGCCCGGGCCCGGGCCGCCCGCGAGCTCGAGCGGCTCAAGCTCCGGGCCGAGCGCTTCGGGCTCGAGCTCCCCGCCCTCGCCGAGGCCGAGGCCGAGCTGGAAAAGGGCCGGTTCCCGCCGCTTTCTGCCCTCCGTGCCCAGGTCGAGGAGTGGGTGGCGGCGGAGCGCCGCCGGGCCCGGGCCCGGCTCGCCCGGATGCGCTCCGAGGCCGAGCGCTATTTGGGGCTCGGGGGCGAGGCCTTCCTCGCCCGCCTCGCCGAGGCCGAGGAACGGCTCGCCGAGGAGCTCCCCGACTTCGAGGCCCTCGAGGCCGAGCTCAAGGCCCTCGAGGGCCGGCGCGAGGCCTTCCGCAAGAGCCTCGCCGACCGCTACGCCCGGCTCGCCGAGGGGTTTTCCCGCTACAAGGGGATGACCGGCGAGACCCGGAGCCGGCTGGGGGCGATGATGGGCTTTCTGGAGCAGGGGTTCGCCCGGCTCGACCGGCTCGGTACCGAGGGGCTCTTGGAGCTGGCCCAGGCGCTTTCTGAGGCCGAGCCCCTGCTCGAGCAGCTCGCCGAGGAGTACCGGGCGGCCAAGGAGCTCGCCAGCGAGCTCGGGGGCGAGCAGCTCGAGGCCCTCCTCGGGGTCTTCGAGGAGGCCGAGAAGCCGGAAAAGCGCGACCGCCTCGCGCCCTTCAGGCGCCGCGGCGTGCTCGCCGCCGCCTTCCTCGGCGAGGAAGTGGAGGGCGAGTCCCCGGTGGACCCGGCTCTCCTCGCCGCCTTCAAGGAGGAGGTGGAATCCGCCGGCCGGGCGCGGCTCGCCACCCTCTACCTCCCCGAGCACGTCTTCCTGCTCGCCTTCTTCCCCGACGGCGAGCTCGCGCTGCTCGCCGAGAAGCCCCTGCTCTCGAAGCTGATCCAGACCCTGGAGAAAGAGCTCGGCTAGCCGTGGAGCGGGTCTTCGAGCTCGAAGACGAGGCGGCGACTGCGGAGCTCGCCGCCCGGCTTGCCCGCGCCCTTCCCAAGGGGTCGGTCTTGCTCCTTTTCGGGCCGCTCGGGGCCGGGAAGACCACCTTCGTGCGCCACCTTGCCCGGGCCCTCGGGTTTACTGGGCGGGTGACCAGCCCCACCTACACCCTGCTCCACGTCTACCCCACCCCCGAGGGGCCGCTCCTTCACGCCGACCTCTACCGCCTCCCCGAACCCGAGATGGCCCAGGAGCTCGGCCTCTTCGAGGGGATGGAGGAGGCCCGGCTCACCGCCATCGAGTGGGGCCGGCGGGAGGACTTTCCGGGGGCGGTGGAGGTGGTGCTAAAACCGGTCTCGGAGACCGCGCGGAGGGCCCGGGTCAGCGGTCCCGAGCCGATCCTTCGCCGGCTTTAGCCGCCCGCACGATCGCCGCCGCCACCGCCTCCTGCACCAGCACCGCGAGCAGCCCGAGGGGCGCCTCGGGGCCGCGGGCGGTGGAGAGGACGAAGCTCGCATCCCCGTCCCAGGGGGTGTGGGAGGGGCGGACGACCCGCCCGATCGCGGCCTGGGCGGCGTCGGCGAGGAGCTTGGCCTGGGGTTTTTCGATTTTGGCCTCGAGCAGGACCGCGACCAGGGTGGTGTTCTCCATGGGGGCGCCGGGGCGGGGCCGGGGTTCGCCGTGCCCGGCGACCAGGTTCCCCGCCGGGTCGTAGACGTCCCCCACCGGGTTCGGCACCGCGAGCGCCGCGACCCGCACCCCGGCCTCCTCGAGCTGGGCGTAGCCCTGGCCGGTGGGCACGGGGGCGCGGTACTTCCCGGCGCTGGCCCCGGCCCCCGCCCCCACCCGGCCCTCGGGGGGCGGGCCCGGCCGGGCGCTCGCCGCCGCCTGGTAGCCGGCCTCGAGGTCGGGCCAGCGGGGCGCGCCGAGGAGCAGGTCGTAGA
>WFXV01000190.1 GCA_015490435.1 Thermaceae bacterium | reverse complement strand
GCTTTAAGCCGCCCCTCACCCCCCAGACCCCGCTCCCGGCTAGACTGGAGGCGATGCGAAAAGGGATCCTGCTCGCCCTACTCCTCTTGCTGCTTCCCGCCTGCCGGGTGGTGATCACCGACGCCGACCTCGGGGTCCGCTTCGACTACCGCGGGGGCGGCGTGATCCAGCGCTTCGAGCCCGACCGGGGCCCGGGCGCGGTCTATCGCGTCGGCGAGGCGATCCGCTTCTTCGTGGACCTGGCCCGCCCCGGCTACGTCACCCTGGTGGTCACCGACCCCGACGGGACCCGCTACGCCCTCGAGGAGGCCCGCTGGCTCCCCGCCGGTTGGAACGAGCTTCCCCCGCGCTGGGCCGGCTACCGCTACACTGCCGAGCCTCCCACGGGCCGGCACCGGGTCACCCTCTACTACAGCAGCGAGCGGAGCCGGGTGGCGTTTTCGCTGGTGCTCCGATCAGGCGAGGGGGCGACCGCCGGGATCCGGGTGGACGAGCGCGTCCGCACCGACCGGGCCGAGACCTACCTCTGGATCCTGCCCTAGGGCATCGGGTGCGCCAGGGCGAGGGCGCGCACCCGCTCGCGAAGCGCCTCGGTGGGCCCTTGGGTGAGCGCCTCGTCGATCAGCTCGGCGACCTCGGCCATCTCCTCGGGGGTAAAGCCCCGGGTGGTGATCGCCGGGGTGCCGATGCGGATCCCGCTCGTCACCCGGGGCGGCGCCGGGTCGAAGGGGATCGCGTTCTTGTTCACCGTGATCCCCACCGCGTCGAGCCGCGCCTCGGCCTCCTTGCCGGTGAGCCCCTTGGGGCGCAGGTCCACCAGGAATAGGTGGTTGTCGGTCCCGCCGGAGACGATGCGGTACCCGCGCTCGGCCAGGTGGCCGGCGAGCGCCTTCGCGTTCGCCACCACCCGCTCGGCGTAGGCCCGGAACTCCGGCTGGAGCGCCTCGAAGAACGCCACCGCCTTCCCCGCGATCACGTGCTCCAAGGGCCCGCCCTGGATGCCGGGGAAGATCATTTTGTCCACCTTCTTCGCGACCTCGAGGTCGTTGCCCACGATCAGCCCGCCCCGGGGCCCGCGCAGGGTCTTGTGGGTGGTGCTGGTCACCGCGTGGGCGTGGGGGACGGGGCTCGGGTGCAGCCCGGTGGCCACGAGCCCGGCGATGTGGGCCATGTCCACCATCAGGTAGGCGCCGACCTTGTCCGCGATCTCCCGAAAGCGGGCGAAGTCGATCACGCGGGGGTAAGCGCTGGCGCCGGCGACGATCATCTTGGGCCGGTGCTCGAGGGCGAGCCTTTCCACCTCGTCGTAGTCGATCCGCTCGGTCTCGGGGTCGACGCCGTAGGCCACCACCCGGAAGAACTTGCCGGAGAAGTTCACCCGCGCCCCGTGGGTGAGGTGCCCGCCGGCGGCGAGGTCCATGCCGAGGATCGTGTCCCCGGGCGCAAGCAGCGCGAAGTAGACAGCCATGTTGGCCTGGGAGCCGGAGTGGGGCTGGACGTTCGCCCAGGCGGCGGAAAAGAGCTCCTTCGCCCGCTCGATCGCCAGGCGCTCGACCTCGTCGATGAACTGGCAGCCCCCGTAGTAGCGGCGGCCGGGGTAGCCCTCGGCGTACTTGTTGGTGAGCACGCTGCCTACCGCCTCCCGCACCTGGCGGGAGACGAAGTTCTCGCTGGCGATGAGCTCGAGCCCCTCCGCCTGCCGCTTCTCCTCGGCCTCGATCCAACGAAAGGTCTCCTGGTCGCGGGGAAGCATGCCATTATGGTAAGCGATGCCCCGGGTGAACCTGTACGCCACCCTCCGGGACCTGACCGGCGAAAAGAGCGTATCGGTCGAGGGCAAGACGGTGCGCGAGGTACTCAGGGCGCTCGCCCGCCGCTGGCCCGCCCTTGAGGAAGAGCTCCTCGAAGACGGCGACGTCAAGGACGGCTACTCGATCTTCGTAAACGGCCGGGACGTGCGCTACCTCCAGGGCCTCGACACCCCCCTTTCCGAGGAGGACGTCCTCGACCTCTTCCCCCCGGTGGCCGGCGGGGGCCGGCGGTCCCAGGTCTTCGGCGGGGTGAGCCCGGAGCAGTTCACCCGCTACCTCAAAAAGTGGGGCGGAAAACCCCTCGAGGACGGGTGGTGGCAGCTCGAGGGCGCCCGGGTGCGGTTTTGGACCGAGCCCCCCGCCGAGGTGGGCGCCTGGTACGTGGCCCGGCTCGGCGTCGAGGCCGAGGGAGAGGAGGCCGAGCGCTGGTGGCGGAGGATCGAGCTCGCCTGCCTGCGGGGCGGGGGGTGAAGATCGAGGTCTGCGCCCCGCCGGAGCGGATCGCGGGGCTCAAGATGCACCCCGAGCTCAACATCTTCCGCCCTCCCGAGCGGCAAAAACAGGCCCTGGTGGGAATCGCCGCCAGTGCCGACGGCTGCGTGACCCTCGCCACCGACGGCGACCAGATCGTGGGCTACGCCGCCTTCCACCGGCCCGATCCCTTCGAGCGCTGGGGGCGGGACCAAACCGGGGGGATCTACGAGCTCGGCGCGGTGGAGGTGGCCCCCGCCTACCGGGGCCAGGGCCTCGCCCGGCGGATGCTCGAGGCCACCTTCCAAACCGGCCGCTTCGACGACAAGGTGGTGGTAGCCGCCCTCTACTATTGGCACTACGACCTCGAGCGCACCGGGCTCTCGGCCTTCGCCTACCGCGACCTCCTCGAGCGGCTTTATAAGAGCGTGGGCTTTTCCGTCTACCCCACCGACGACCCCGACATCTACGCCCACGTGGAGAACGCGCTCATGGCCCGGATCGGGCCCCACGCCCCAGAAAAGGTCAAGGAAAGCTTCGAGGCCCTCCGCTTCACCCACGAGGAAGGGCCCTGGGGCTGCCTCTAGGCGGCGACCAGCGTCTTCCCCTCGGCCTTCGCGCGGTACATCCGGTCGTCGGCGATGCGGAGGAGGTCGGTGGCGGTGGTGGCGTCCTCGGGGCAGGCGGCGACCCCGATGTTCACCCCGAGGCAGACGTCCTCGACGCAGACCCCGGCGATCGCCTCGGCGTAGCGCCGGGCGGCGGCGGCCGCCCCCGCTCGGTCGGCGTAGGGCAGGATGACGGCGAACTCATCCCCGCCCCAGCGAAAGAGCAGGTCGGTGCCCCGGAGCACCTTCTTAAGCGCCTCGGCGACCCGCACCAAGGCGCGGTCGCCGGCGGGGTGGCCGAAGCGGTCGTTGATCTCCTTGAAGCGGGTGAGGTCCATGACCACCAGCGCCAGGGGATAGCCCTGCCGCTTGGCCCGGGCAAGCTCGGCGGCAAACTGCTGGTCGAAGGCCCGCCGGCGCTTCCTGGAGCGGGCGGCCTCGTGGAGCATCGCCGCCACCTGCACCGCAAACGCGTTCGCCACCTCCAGGGACTCCTCGTCGAAGGCGCCGGGGTCGGCGAAGGCGTCGAGGTTCAAGACCGCGAGCACCTCCCCCTTGTGGACGATGGGGACGCAGAGGTTTTGCTGCATCTCCTTGAGCCGGCCGGCGGTGTCGATCACCTCGGCGGGGGCGGTCTCGTGGCTCTTCGCCTCGAGCTCCCCCTCCTCCCGGGAAAGCAGGCGCGGGCGTCCCTTATGAAACCCCGGGCCACACCAGGAGGCGAGCCCGTCCTCGTCGTAGCGGATCTCGGCGAGGGCGCCCAGGTCGTAGCCCACCGCCGCCCGGTAGCGAAAGCCCTCCTCCCCCCGCACCAGGAGGCTCCCCGCCTCGGCGCCGGGCACCAGCCGCACCGCGGCCTCGATCAGCCGCTGGTAGAAGACGTCCTCGTCGAGCTCGGGCAGGTCGCGCTCGAGCGCGAGCAAAGCCCCCACCCGCTCCTTGAGCTCGTACTGGCGCAGCATCAGCCCGAGCACCCGGGCCACCACCGCGAGGAGCCGCCGCTCGTCCTCGAACCAGACTCGGGGGCCGTCGGCCCGGAGCGAGAGCACCACCCGGGCGCGGTGCTCCCCCAAAACGGGGTGCAGCGCGAGCCCCCGCACCCCGCGGGACACCAGCTCGGGATCGGCGTCCGGCTCCTTGGCGTAATCGACGATGAAGCGGGGCCTTTGCTCGAGGTAGACCTGCCAGATCACCCCTTTCCGCGGGGGCAGGCCCTCGGCGTGGAGGCGCTCCTCGCCGGGCAGGTGCCGGCCGTAGAAGGTGACGGGGTAGAACCGGCCCACTTGCCAGCGCCAAAGCCCCGCCCCGCCCACATCGAAGAACTGCACCAAGAGGGCGAGCGCCTTCTTGGCCGCCTCTTCCAGGGTGTCGGCGGAGGCGACCGCCCGGGTGAGCTCGGCGACGAGCTGGCTCTCGGTGTGCTCGGCGAGCAGCGCGAGGTAGTGGCCCACGGCGTCGACGAAGCGGGTGAGGGTCTCGATCTCCTCCGGGTAGAAGGGGGTCTTCCGGCCGAGGTCGAGGACCGCCACCACCTCGCCCCGGACCTTGATGGGGAGGGAGAGCTCGCTTTTTTGCTCCACCCCGGGGTCCACGTAGTCGGGATCTTGGTGCACGTCCTCGACGTGCACCGGCTTGCCCTCCCGGTAGGCGCGGCCGACCACGCTTCGCTCGCCGAGACGCGCGATCTCCGGAAGCCCTCGCGCGGCCACCTGGCGAAACCCTGGGTTCGCCGGCACCCAGACCGAGACGTTGGCGTCCACGTACTCCGCGAGCAGCTCGGGAAGCGCGGCCAGTACCGCATCCTTGTCGGTCTTCTTGACCACCTCGTCGAGGGCCTGGTTGAAAAGGGCGAGGCTTCGCTTGAGCCGCCGTTCGCGCCGCACCATCCGCCGGATGAGCGCCCGGAGCGCCGCCCCCGAGACCACCGCGAGCGCGAGGGCGAGGAAGAAGATCCCAAGCTCGGCCGGGCCAAGCCCGGCGATAAGCCCCACCAAAAGGGCGAAGGCCGCCGCCAGCATCCCCCAGAAGGGGCCGTAGCCGACGGTGGCCGTCCCCACCGGGATCACCGCCAGCGCCCCCCAGCCCGAGACGCCGGAAAAGGCCAGCGCCAGGGCCAAAGCCCCAGCACCAAGCCCCGCGCCCCAGGTCAGGAGGAACGCCGGTTTATGCATGGCAAGCTCAAGTATACCCGTTCGGAGCGGGGCGCCGCTTGGCCCGGTAGAGCCGGGCGTCCGCCCGCCGCATCAGCCCGTCCAGGTCCCGGGCCTCCTCCGGGAAGACGGCGAGGCCGAAGTGGGCGTCAAGGTTCAAGTCGCGAACCCGTACTCCCCGGAGCGCCCGGCGCATCCGGGCGGCCACCCGCCGGGCCCCCTGGCAGTCCAGGCCGGGAAGGACGGCGGCGAACTCGTCCCCTCCCCAGCGAAAGAGCCGTTCCCCCTGGCGAAGGACCCCGGCCAAGGCCTCGGCGACCGCCTGGAGCGTGCGGTCCCCGGCGGGGTGGCCGTAGCGGTCATTGATGCGCTTGAAGCCGGCGAGGTCCAAAACCACCAGCGCCACCGGCCGGCCCGCCCGGATACTCGCCGCCAACTCCTCCCGGGCCAGGCGCTCGAAGGCCCGGCGGTTGTAGCAGCCCGTGAGGGGGTCGGTCATCGCCGCGTGCCCGAGCTCCCGCCTGAGCTCGGCCTCGTGGAGCATCGCCGCCACCTGCACCGCAAAGCCCCGCGCGGCCTCGAGCGAGGTGGCGTCGAAGGCCTCGGGGTCGGAAAAGGCATCGAGATTCAGGGCGGCGATCGTCCGCCCGCGGTAGACAATGGGAACGCAAAGGTTCTGCTGCATCTCGTAGACCCGGCCGGCGGTCGCCATCACCTCCCGGGGGGCGGTCTTGAAGCTCACCGCCTCCAGGGGTCGCTCCTGGCGGGAAAGCAACCGGGGCTCGCCGGTCTCCCAGGCCTCCCCCGCCCAGTCCCGCATCGCCGCCTCGTCGAAGGTCACCCCGGCGAGCGCCTCGAGGGGGTAGCCTACGCTCGCCCGGTAGTGGTAGCGCTCCCCTTCCCGCACCAAGAGGCTCCCCGCCTCGGCCCCCGGCACCAGCCGCACCGCCTCCTCGAGCACCGCCTGGAAGAAGGCGGCCTCGCTGGCCTCGGGCAGGGCCCGCTCGAGCCGGAGGTGGGCGGCGATCCGGTCCTCGAGCTGCCAGCGGGCCTGGGTCTCGCGGAAGACCCCGGCGGCCAAGGTCAAAAAGCGGCGATCGGCCCAGGTCCAGACCCGTCGCCCCCGGTGCCGGACGGCGAGCAGGGTGCGGGGCCGGCGGCCGGTGGCCACCGGCGCCACCGCCAGAGCACTGGCGAACCCGCGGGCGGCGTCCAGCGCCCGGGGATGGTCGGGGTAGTGCTCCAGGAAAAGGGGGCCGCCCCGGGCATAGACATCCCAG
>WFXV01000189.1 GCA_015490435.1 Thermaceae bacterium | reverse complement strand
ATCCAGTCGATGATCGCGGTGGGCTCGGGCGGGATCACCGGCAAGGGCTACGGCCAAGGCACCCAGTCGCAGCTCGGCTTCGTGCCTTTCCGCCACACCGACTTCATCTTCGCGGTGGTGGCCGAGGAGATGGGGCTCGTGGGGGCGCTCTCGTTGCTTTTCGCCTACGCGCTGCTCTTTTGGCGGCTGGTCTCGCTCGCGCTCGTTCTTCCCTTCCTTGAGGACCGGCTGGTGGTCGCCGGGGTCTTCGCGATGATCGCCTTCCAGGTGTTGGTCAACGTGGGGGTGACCCTGGGGGTGGCGCCGGTCACCGGCATCACCCTTCCCTTCGTCAGCTACGGCGGCACCAGCCTGGTGACCTTGCTCCTGGCCGTGGGGCTGGTCGAGCTCGTCTACCGGGACCGGCTCGAGCGCGTGCTATAGTCCCGATTGTTGTGGGACCTTTCTTGATCGGACTCGGCGCCGGCGCCTTCGGGGCGCTCTTGGGTCTGGGCGGGGGCGTGCTCATCGTGCCCGCGCTCGCCGGAATCCTCCGCCTTCCCCAGCACCACGCCCACGGCACCAGCCTGGTGGCGGTGAGCCTGACCGCGGTGGTGGGCACGCTGACCTACGCCGCCGGGGGCTCGGTGGACTGGGTGGCGGCGGTGCTGCTCACCGTCACCGCTATGGCCGCGGCCCGCTTCGGGGCCCGGGCCACCCGGCGCCTGGACGCCCGGGCGCTCAGGCGGGTCTTCGGGGCGTTTTTGCTGGTGGTCGCCTTCCTCCTGCCCTTCAAACACCAGCTCCCCCACGTGCGCGCGGGCGGGGCGGGGGCGCTCTCCTGGGCGATCCTGCTGCTCGCGGGTGGGCTCGCGGGCTTCCTTTCCGGGTTGCTCGGCGTGGGGGGCGGCACCGTGATGGTGCCCGCCCTGGTGCTCGGGGACGGGCTCGACCAGCACCTGGCCCAGGGCACCAGCCTGGCGGCGATGGTCCTGCCCAGCCTGATCGGCGCCTACACCCACTGGACGCTCGGCCACGTGCGCCGCGAGGTCGTTCCCGGGCTGCTCGCCGGGGTGCTGCTCGGCGCCTTTTTGGGCGGGCGGCTCGCGCTCGGGATCCCCGAGGCCCTGCTTCGGACCCTGTTTGCGGTTATCCTGGTTTGGATGGCGCTGCGGTACCTGCGCGGTTAGGAGGGGGAGATGAACCTCGGGATCTGGGAAATCCTCATCATCCTGGTGATCGTGCTCTTGCTCTTCGGCGGGCGGAAGCTCCCCGAGCTCGCCCGCGGCCTGGGGCAGTCGGCCAAGGAGTTCAAGAAGGGGCTCGAGGAGGGTCAGTCGGAGGAGAAGGAAGCCTCCTCGTCCTCGGAGAAAAGCTGAAGGTAGCGGGGTTTGAGCACCACCCGGCGGGGCTCGCCGGGGCGGAGCTCGAGTCGGTCCTGGACGTGCCGGGGGAGCCTTAGGATGAGGCGGAGGGGCCCCTCGAACTCGGCCTCGACCACCGGCCCCATCCGGCGCAGGCGGTGAATGCGCCCGGCGATCGTGTTGCCCGCGTCGAGGGGTTTTAGCGGCCGGTCCTCACGCACGATCAGGACCTCTTCGGGCCTTACCGCGAGCACCACCCGGGTGCCCCGGGGGAGCGGGTCTCCTGGCACCCGGAGGACCCCCGCCTCGGTGGCCACCTCGACGTGGGGCGGCCGGTATCCGGCGACCCGCCCGGGGATCAAGTTCTCGAAACCGAGCAGCCGGGCCACCCGGAGCGTGGCCGGTCGGCGGTAGACCGCGTCCACCGGTCCCGCCTGCAGCAACCGGCCGGCGTCGAGGACGGCGAGGCGGTCCGCGGCCTGGGCGAGCTCGGGGTCGTGGGTGGCCACCAGCGCCCGGACGCCGTGCTCCTCCACCGCGTAGAGGATCGCCCGGAGGACCTGGTCCCGGTTGGGACGGTCGAGCCCGGCAGTGGGCTCGTCGAGGAGCAGAAGCTCCGGATTCCGGGCCAGCGCCCGGGCCAGCGCGACCCGGCGGGCCTCGCCGCCGGAGAGCTCGCGGGGGCGGTGCTCGGCGCGGTGGGCGAGGCCGAAGCGCTGGAGCCAGGTCCGGGCGGCCCTTTCCCGATCGGCGCCTTTCAGGTGGGGAAGGGCGAAGGCGACGTTCTGCCAGGCGGTGAGGTGGGGGAAGAGGGCGGCGTTTTGGGGGAGGTAGCCGATCGGCCGCCGCTCTGGAGGCAGCCCGGCATACGGCGTGCCCTCGGCCGGGAGCAGGCCGGCGAGGGCCTTTAGGAGCGTGGTCTTTCCTGCGCCCGAGGGACCGAGGAGGGCGGTGAAGCCCTCGACCAGGAAGGCTACCGCGAGCGGGAGCGGCCTCGGGATCCGGTAGCGGATCTCCATCGTTCCTCCAGTTGCCGGGTGAGGTAGACGAGGGCGAAGGCGAGGGCGAGCATGACCAGGGAGGCGCGGTGGGCGGCGGCGAACTCGAGCCCCTCCACCAGGTCGTAGATGTAGGTCGAGGCCACCTGGGTCTTCCCCGGGATGTTCCCCCCCACCATCAGCACCACGCCGAACTCCCCGAGGGCGTGGGCGAAGGCGAGCAGGGTCCCGGAGACGAGGCCGGGCCAGACCAGCGGAAACACCACCTCCCGGGCGCGGCGGAGCCGGCCCGCCCCCAGGGTGCGGGCGGTCTCGAGGAGGTCCTCGTCCAGCGCCCGGAAGGCCTCGCGGTAGGCGGTGTAGGCGAAGGGCAGGCTGAAAAGCGCCGCCCCCACCACCATGCCGGGGAAGGTGAAGGCGAGGCTCGGCGCGCCGATCCGGGCGAGGGGGCCGTCGGGGGCGAAGAGGAGGAGCAGGTAGAAGCCGAGCACCGTGGGCGGAAGGGCGAGCGGCGTGAGCAAGAGCGCCTCGATCAGGCTCCTGCCGGGGTAGGGCCGGCGGTTCAGGTAGGCGATCACGGGGCCCAAGAGGAGGAGGAGGCCGGCGCTCGTCGCCGCCAGCGCGAGGCTGCGCAGGAGGACCTCGCTCACGGCGCCTCCAGCCCGTATTTTTGGAAGACCGCGCGGGCCGCCGGGTCCTTTAGGTAGTTAAAAAACGGCCGTCCCTCTTCCTCGAGCAGCCCGGCGGCGTAAAGGAGCGGGGGGTGGGCCTCCTCAGGGACGAGCCAGTAGGGGCCCCCGAGCTTGCGCGCCGAGGCCAGGTCGATCCAGGCGGCGTCGGCGGCGAAGGCGGCGAGGCGGGCGGCCTGAGCTACGTTCTCGGCGTAGACGAGCTTATCCTCCACCGCGGAGGCGAGACCATAGCGCGCGAGCACGGCCCGGGCAGCCCGCCCGTAGGGGGCGAGCCTGGGGTTGGCGATCGCGACCCGCCGCACCGCCGGGTCCTTGAGCACCTCGGGCCCCCGGGGCAAGAGGCCGAGCCGGGGGTGCAGATAGAGCACGAGCCGCCCCCGGGCGAAGAAAAGGGGCCCTGCCTTCAGCCTTCCCTCGGGGAGCCTTTCCAGGTAGGCGGGATCGGCGGGGAGGTAAAGGGCGTAGGGGGCGCCCCTTTGGATCTGGACGAAGAGCTTCCCCGAGGAGGTGAGAACGAGCCGCACCGGCGTGTTTCGCTCGGCGCTAAAGCGCTCGGCCAGCTCCCGAAGGGGCGGGCCGAGGCTCGAGGCGGCGGCGACCAAAAGCGGCGCCTCGGCCCGCGCGGGCGCCGCGAGCAGGAGCGCGAGGAGCCAAAGGAGCCGCACCGCCGCCATCCTATAACCGAGGGGGGCGTCCGCGGACGCCCCCCGCCGTTTACACTCCCCGGCTACTGGGTGAGCTTCTTCCACTCCTCGTAGACCTGCATCGGGGAGAGCTTCTTGCCCCGCTCGGCCTTGACCTCGTCGGGGGTGAAGTCCTTAAAGTCTTTGGGCAGGAGCTTGTCGTTGCCCCAGGCCTTGGCCACGTAGTTCAAGACCGCCGCCACCTGGTCGTCGGAGAGCTGGTTGCCGTAGGGGGGCATCATGCTGTTGAAGGTGCCGCCGCCCGCGGTGATCTGGCCCTGGAGGCCGAAGAGCACCACGTGGATGAGGAACTGGCGGCCGAGCTCGCCCTTCTCCAGGTACTCGGGGACGACCTCGACGAGCGGCGGGAAGGCCCCGGTGATCCCCTTGCCGTTCGCCTGATGGCAGCTCATGCAGTAGGTCTGGTAGACCTTCTCGCCGTCGGCCGCCAGCGCGAGGGCGCCAAGGGCGAGGGCCAGGATCAAAACGAGCGATTTCTTCATACCCATCACCTCCTCCCGGGATTATACGCCACCCCGTGGGGCGGTTCCTGAGCGATTCCCTAGCGCGCCTTCACCTCGGTCCAGATCCGGTCGTAGAGCCGGATGGCGTCGCCGATGTCACGGATGTACTCGAGCTTTTTCCGCACCTCCTCGGGCGGGAAGATCGCCGGGTTCGCCTTCAGCTCGGGGTCGAGGTAGGGCAGGGCCGCCGCCACCGGGGTGGCGTAGGCGTTGTAGTTGGCGATCTTGGCCGCGATCTCGGGCTCGAGGATGAAGTCGAGGAAGGCGTAGGCGAGCTCGGGGTGCGGGGCGCGCTTCGGGATCGCCACCGCGTCGGTCCAGATCGTGCCCCCCTCCTTGGGGACGAGGTACTTGACCTGGGGCGCTTCCTCCTGGATCTGGACGATGTCCCCGGAGTAAGCGTGCACCACCGCGGCGTCGCCGGCGAGGAGGCGGCTTCGGGCCTCGATCCCCCCGGCGAAGCCCAGGCAGCGCTTCTTGGCCCCGACGAGGAGGGCCTTGGCCTCCTCCAGGTGGGCGGGATCGGTGTCGTTCAGCGAGTAGCCCAGGTACTTGAGGGCGGCCCCGATCGTCTCCCGCATCTCGTCGAGCAAAAAGCAGGGGCCGGCGTAGGCCTCGGGGTCGAAGAAGACCGCCCAGGAGTCCACCGGCTTCTTCACCGCCTCGCTGTCGTAGGCGATCCCGGTGGTGCCCCAAAGGTAGGGGATCGAGTGGCGGTTTTTCGGGTCGTACTGGGGGTCCTGGAACTCGGGGGCGAGGTTTTTGAGGTTCTTGAGCTTGGTGTGATCGAGCTCCCGGATCAGCCCGGCCCGGGCCATCTCGAGCACGTAGTAGTCGGGCGGCACCACCACGTCGTACTCGGCGTCGCCGCCGGCGGCGAGCTTGGCGAGCATCGCCTCCGGGGCCTCGAAGGTGTCGATGATCACCCGGGCCTGGTAGCGCCGCTCGAACTCGGCGACAACCTCCTCGGGGATGTAGTCGGCCCAGTTGAAGAGCCTAAGTTCGCCCCGGGCCCAGGCCGAGCCCAAGAGGGCGAGGAGCAGTAGGGCGATCGCGCGCTTCATTTCACCTCCTCCTTAGGAGCGCCCGGCCGAGGAGCACGCCGGCCATGGACGCCGCGATAAGTATAGAGGAGAGGGCGTGGATCTCGGGGGTGACCCCGCGTTTCACGCTGCCGAAGATGTAAAGCGGCAGGGTGGTGGAGCCAGGCCCGGCGGTGAAGAAGGTGATCACGAAGTCGTCGAGGGAGAGGCTGAAGGCGAGCAGGGCGCCGGCGAGGACCCCGGGCCAGATCAGGGGCAGGGTGACGTAGCGGAAGGTGGCGAACCCCCCGGCGCCGAGGTCGGCGGCGGCCTCCTCCAGGGCGGGGTCGAGGGAGGCGAGCCGGCTCTTCACCACCAGGGCGACGTAGGCGAGTTGGAATGTGACGTGGCCCAGGATGATGGTGAAGAGCGAGAGGCGGAAGAACCCGGTGGCCTCCCGCACCCAGGCGAAAAAGAGCAAGAGCGCGACCCCCATCACGATGTCCGGGATCACCACCGGGACGTAGAGCAAGAACCGGAGCAGCCCCTTGCCCCGAAAGCGGTAGCGGTAGAGGCCGACGGCGAGCAGGGTGCCGAGCACGGTGGCGATCAGCGTGCTCACCACCGCCACCACCAGGGTATTCTCGGCGTAGAGCGCGATGCGGGGGTTATTGAAGAGCTTTTCGTACCAGGCGGTGGTGAAGCCCCGCCACTGCACCCCGAAGCGGCTCTGGTTGAAGGAGAGGACGACGATCACCGCGATCGGGAGGTAGAGGAAGAGGAGGACGAGGAGGGTGTGGATCCTGAGCAAGAGCCGCACGCTTCCCCCCTAGACCAGCCGGTCGAGCCCTTCCTCGCCGGCCCGGCGGGCGTAGAGCCAGAGCCCGAGGAGCACGAGCCCCATCAGCACGTAGGCGGCGGCGCTCCCGAAGGCCCAGTCCCGCACCACCCCGAACTGCTGCTGGATCACGTTCCCGATCAGGATCACCCGGCCGGCCCCGAGCAAATCGGAGATCACGAAGGTGCCGAGGGCGGGGATGAAGACGAGGAGCACCCCGGCCACCACCCCGGGGAGGGTCTGGGGCCAGACCGCGTGGAGAAAGCTCCGAAACCGGCCCGCGCCCAGGTCCTGGGCGGCCTCGTGCAGGGTCCAGTCCACGCGCTCCACCGCGGTGAAGACCGGGAGCACCAGGAAGGGGAGGTAGGTGTAGACGGTGGCGGTGTAAACCGCGAACCAGGAGGGGTAGAGGGTCAGGGGGTCGAGCCCGAGCATCCCCAGGAAGGCGTTCACCACCCCCTTCTTCTGGAAGATCACGATCCAGGCGTAGATCCGGATCAGGAAGTTGGTCCAAAAGGGGAGGACCACGAGCAAGAGGAGCGCCTCCTTGTGGCGGCTTTGGGCGATGGCGAAGGCGAGCGGATAACCAAGGAGCAGGGTGATGAGGGTGACCACCAGGGCGAAGAACACGCTCCGGGCGAGGATCAGGAGGTAGAGGGGATCGAAGCCCGCCTCAGTGAGGCCGAAAAAGCGCAGGTAGTTGGCGAGGGTGGGGGGGCCGACCAGGGTGCCGTGGGGCCCGCGCTGGAGGAAGGAGGCGACCAGCATGAAGAGGGCGGGCACCACCATGAAGACGAGGAGCCAAAGGGCTCCCGGCCAGACCGTGACCAGAAGGCGAAAAAGCCGCCTTAGAGGGCTTGCCGCCGACCTATCCACCGACCACCACCAGGTTCTCCGGGGGCAGCCGGACGAAGACCTCCTCGCCGTAGTCGTATTCCTCGTAGCCGGGCTCGGAGATGTCGGCGTTTAAGGTGTAGGCGATGAGCTCGAGCTCCCCCGCGCTCAGGATGTACTGGTTCTCGGCCCCGGTGTAGACGATGTCCCGCACCCTTGCCCGCACCTCGTTCGGCCCCCCGCTCGGGGCCCGGGAGAGACGGAGCTTTTCCGGCCGGATCGAAAGCAGGTAGTCCCTGCCCGGGGTGAGCTCGGCCACGACCCGGAGGGGGCCGAGCGGGGTCTCGATCGCGTGGGGCTCGAGGGCTCGGCCCTCGATCAGGTTCGAGGTGCCGAGGAAGCGGGCGACAAAGGGGGTCCTCGGGCGCTCGTAGAGCTCCTCCGGGAGCCCGATCTGCTCGATCCGCCCGTCCCGCATTACCGCCATGCGGTCGCTCATCACGAGCGCCTCTTCCTGATCGTGGGTGACGTAGACGAAGGTGATCTTGAGCTCCATCTGCAGCCGCATCAGCTCGATCTGGAGCTCCTTTCGGAGCTTCAGGTCGAGGGCGCCGAGCGGCTCGTCGAGGAGGAGGACCTTGGGCTCGTTCACCAGCGCCCGGGCGAGGGCGACCCGCTGCTTCTGGCCGCCCGAGAGCTCGTGGGGGCGGCGGCGGGCGAGGTCGGCGATCTGGACGAGCTCGAGCATCGCCTCCACCCGCCTTCGGACCTGGGCCTCGGGGAGGCGCTTCATCCGGAGCCCGAAGGCGACGTTGTCGAAGACGTTCATGTGGGGGAAGAGGGCGTAGTTCTGGAAGACGGTGTTGACCGGGCGGTGGAAGGGGGGGACGTCCTTCATGTCCTGGCCGGCGATCCGCACCTCGCCGGCGTCGGGAACCTCGAAGCCCCCGAGGATGCGAAGAAGCGTGGTCTTCCCGCAGCCCGAGGGGCCGAGCAGGCTGAAGAACTCCCCCTCGCGGACCGCAAGGCTGACCCCGTCCAGGGCCACGGTCTCGCTGTCGAAGACCTTGCGGACGTTTTTGAGCTCGACCGCCGGGGGACCCTCCGGCGGCTTCCTCGATTCCGTCGCCACCCTCGCCCCCCGGCGAAGTCTAAGCCCTGCCCCGGCCCCCGGCAAGGTCAGGGCCGGAGGAGCTCACCGAGCCGCTTCGTGGTCAGCGAGAGCTTGAGCACCTCCAGGCGGTAGTCGAACCCGTTGCCGGAGCCCGCGAGCTTGACCCCGACGCGGAAATTGCCCGCCGCCACCAGGTCGAAGCCGGGGTCTCCCTGCTTGAGCTCGATGGCGAGTACCAAGGTGTCGCGCTCCCCGGCGGCGAGGCTCAGTGAGGCGCTCCCGATCGAGGTTCCGCCCCCGTGGTAGAGGTCGGCGGTGCCCGCGTCGCCGACGTAGGCCTCGGCGCTCAGGGTGAGATCCGTGGCTCCGGTGTTCGCGATCGCGGCGGTGAGCTCGAGGCGGGCGGCTTCCAGCCGATCGGTCCCGAGTCCGGCCTCGACCAGGGTGCCGTCGAGGTCGGGGGTGGCGAGGTCGCCGTCGTCGTCATCCGGCAGGTAGACCTCGAAGGCCCCGGAGGGCACGCTGCCTTCCACCGGGCCTTCGAAGAAGCTCAACACGTCCACCGCCAGGGTGTAGCGGGTTTGCATGCTGCAGCCCGCGAGGGCCAAAAGGAGTGCTGCGAGTGCGAGTGTCTTCCGCATGTCTTCCCCCTAAAAGCCCACGCCCGCCTGGAGGCCAAAAGCGAGGTGGCCGTCCCAGGGCGAGGTTCGCCCGGTGAGGGCGAGGTCGAAGCGAAGCGGGCCGAGCTCGAAGCCGGCCCCGGTCCCCAGCACCAGCCCGCGGTCGTAGCCGATCCCGGCCCGCAGCCGGCTGGGACCGATGGGGTACTCGGCGCCAAGGTGGCCGAAGACGGCGCCGTCGTAGCCGAGGTCGGCGGCAAGCAGGAGGTGCCCTCCTTCCTCCAGGGGAAGGTAGCCGGCGCCGCTCAAATAGAAGGCGGGGTCGAAGCCGAACTGGGTCTCGGTCTTGGGTACGGTGGTGCTCCCGCCGTCCGTGCGCACCTCCTCGGTCCCCTGCCAGGTGGCGAAGCCGAGGGCGTTTTTCACCCCCAGCCCGACGATCCAGTCGGCCTCGGCGTAGGCGAGGCCGAGGTCGACCTGCCCTCCGTAGCCGATGCCCTGGCCGGGGTAGACGTAGAAGGTCCGGGTCTCGGTCTCGTTGGTGGCGGGGCGCGCCTCGTTGTCGGTGGTCACCCGGTAGGTGACCTCAGCGTCCAGCCGCAAAAGGCCCAGGAAGGCCTGGCCCCGCGCCCCGAGATAGAGGGTTCCCGGCGTCCCCGGGAGGGGCAGGGGTTGGGCGAAGGCAAAGTCGAGGGCGAGCCCTCCGCTCGCGCTCCCGCGGGCGGTGAGGGCGTAGGTTTGGTTGGGCTCGAGCCCACCCCCGGCGAGCAGGCGGCTCAGGGCGGCGTCGGGCTCGAGTGCGATCCCGTCGGATCCCAGGAAGACCCCCACCGAACCGGCCATCCCCGGCCCGATGCCAAAGGGGATCTGGAAGAGGGCGGGGGGCACCAGGCTGCCAGAGCGCCCGGGAACCCCCGCGCCGCCCCCCAGCGCGAGCGGGTTCCCCGCACCATCGGTAATGCGGATCCCGCCTGCGCTCAGCTCGATGACCACTTCCTCGGGGCTTTTCGCCGGGTTGAAGAGCAGGGTCTCGGGCGCGCTCGCCTGGTCGAGGAAGCTCGCGAGGTCGAAGCTTCGGTAGAAGGTGTCCGGATCCAGGAAGTAGTAAAGGGGGCTCCGGTCCGGAAAGAGCATGCCGAGCGCCCCGAGCGGCAGGGTGTAGGTGCCGGGCCCGAAGGGCTCGCCGAGGGCGGCGTAGGCCGGGTTCTTTCCGGCGCCCGCGATGCCCGGCAGGAGCACGCCGCCCATGCCGGCTTCCCGTACCCCTTGGCCTAGCGCGAGGCCCAGGGCGATAGCGAGGAATACCGCGAGGAACCTTCGCATATTCCCATCATCCCCTTTCTCAAAGCCGGAAGGACTCCCTCACCTGGGAGGGTTGGGCCAGGTGGGTGAGGGCGACGGCGGCGGCGTCGGCGGCGTGGCTCGGGGTGATCGGCCGCGCGAGCCCGAGCAGCGCCCGCACCATAAAGGCGACCTGGGCCTTGTCGGCGCGGCCGTGCCCCACCAGCGCCTTCTTGACCTGCATCGGCCCGTAGGCGTAGACGGGGAGGCCGGCGAGGTGGGCGGCGGCGAGCACCGCCCCCACTCCCCAGCCCACCTGAAACGCGCGCTCGTTTTGGCGGTAGAAGTACTGGGCCTCGAGCGCGAGGGCCTCCGGCTCGGCCTCTCGAATCGCCGCCCGAACCCCCTCGAAGAGCCGGCCCACCCTCAAAGTGGCGGGTTCCTCCGGACGGGTGGCGAGCACCCGGGAAAAGAGCAGCCTGGCCGCCTTCGCGTCGCCCGCCACCGCGGCCAGGCCGAGGTTGCTGATGCCGGGGTCGACCCCGAGGACCCTCATCCGGGCACGGCCACCGAGTCGGGGTCGAGGTTGGTGTGCACCGCCTGCACGTCGTCCAGGTCTTCGAGCGCCTCCACCAGCCGCATCACCTTGGCCGCCTCCTCGGGGGCGAGCCGGACGGTGTTCTGGGGGATCATGGTGACCTCGGCGGCCTGGGGCTTGTAGCCCTTCTCCTCGAAGGCCCGGGCCACCTGGAAGACCTCCGCCGGGGCCACGTAGACCTCGAGCACCCCGTCGGACTCGACGAGGTCCAAAGCCCCGAGCTCGATGGCGAGCTCCTGGGCGGCCTCGCTCGTGTCCGGAAGGACGATGAGCCCGCGCTTTTCGAACTGCCAGGCGACCGAGCCCGAGCCCCCCAGGCTGCCCCCGTGCTTGGTGAAGACGTGGCGCACCTCGCCGGCGGTGCGGTTGCGGTTGTCGGTGAGCGCGAAGACGAGCACCGCCACCCCTCCGGGGGCGTAGCCCTCGTAGGTGACCTCCTCGTAGCGGGTCGCCCCCTCGCCCTCGCCCCGGAGCCTGGCCAGGAGGCGCTCGATGTTCTCCATGGGGACGTCGTCCCGGCGGGCGGCCTCGATCGCGTTTCTAAGGGCGACGTTCGCCGCCGGGTCAGGGCTCCCGCCGGTGCGCGCGGCGGCCTGGATGGCGCGGAGGTGCTTGGTGATCAGCTTCCCGCGCTTGGCGTCGTTGGCCGCCTTTTTGCGCTTGATCTGGGCCCATTTGCTGTGACCGGCCATACCGGAACCATTATAGTCGGGGCAAATGCCCTGGATCGACCGCTTCTTCGGGCTTCGCTGCCCGGTCTGCGGCGGCGACCTCGACGCCCCCGGCGTCTGCCTCGCCTGCCGGGAAGAGCTGGTTCCCGAGCGCGTGGACCAGGCGGTCTACCTGGGGCGCTACCGCCGGCTTCGGGGCCTGGTGCGGGCGGTGAAGTACCGCCGAAACCGCCTCGCCCTGGCCTGGGCGGCGGGCCGACTCGCGGACCGGGTCCGGGCGGCGGGCTTTGGGGTGGAGGCGGTCACCTTCGTCCCCACCTTTCCCTGGCGGGCGCTTCTTCGCGGGCAGTACCCGCCGGCCGAGCTCGCCCGGGGGATCGCCGGCGAGCTCGGGGTTCCCTTCCGGGCCCTGCTCTACCGCCGGCGCTACACCCCGAGCCAGACCCGAAGGCGAAACCGCCACCGCCTGCCCCAGGTCTTCGCCCCCCGGGGGCCGGCCCCCTCCTCGGTCCTCCTGGTGGACGACGTGCTCACCACCGGGGCCACCTTTCGCCGGGCCGCCGAGGCGCTCTTTGCCGCCGGGGCCGAGCGGGTCTACGGCGCCTTCCTGGCGGTGGCCGATCCCGGGCGGCTCCGGCGCCTCCCGTATAATCCGGGCGGAGCAGGGCGGTGAAACTGCGCAGGCTTTCCGACCTCGTACCCTACGTGCGCGAGGGGCGCTACCGCATCGGGCCCCACGTGGCCCGGCACATGCGCGCCGAGGGGTTCACCGAGCTCGACGTGGTGCGGGCGATCGAGTACGGGCGCGAGCTCGCCGTCTACCCCGAGGACGCCCGCATGCTGGTGCTCGGCTACATCGTGGTGAGCCCCCGGCTCAAGCTGCCCCTGCACGTGGTGCTGGAGTACAGAAAACCCCGTTTCGTCGACATCGTGACCGCCTTCATCCCGAAGGATCCCCACCGGGTCTACTCCCGGGCCCGGCTCGCCCTCCTCGTGCGCTTCGACGGCGCGCGGTACGAGGAGGAATGGGTCGCCCCCCGCGCGACGCGGGGGGCGCGGGAGTGAGGTCCGGCTACTTCTCCACCGGCAGGCCGGCGTTCAGCCAGGCGGTGATGCCGCCCTTTAGATTCTTGACGTTCTTGTAGCCGAGCAGCTTGAGGTAGGTGAGGGCGTACTGCCCGCGGGCCCCGGCCTTGCAGTAGACCAGGATGGGCCGGGTCTTGGGGGGCAGTTCGTTCAGGTGCCGGTTGAGCTCGGTGAGGGTGATCTTGACCGCCCCCGGGATCACCCCGGTCTCGGCCCACTCCTTGGGCGTGCGCACGTCCAGGATGAAGGGGTTCACGCTCTCGATGAAGTCCACCGCCTTCTCCGGCGTGATGAAGCCCCAGTGCTCCTGGCTCACCTCCAGGATGACCTGGAAGACCGCGCGCGCGGCCTCGGTCTCGGTGACCGCGGCCTGGGCCCAGGCGGGCCCCGCGAGCATCCCCGCGAAGACGAGTATCCATCCGAACTTCCGCATACCGATCCCCTCCTTTTCTGCCAGGGGCAAGCGCCCCTATTGGCCCAGCATCACGATGAGCGAGCGCAGGAACGCGCTGGCAAAAAGCGCGATCCCGCCCGCGATCTCGGGCCGGCGCCTTAGCACGCCGGCGAGAAAGAGCAGGAGCACAGCGGCGAGGTAGAAAAGCCCCGCATCGTGCCAGAGCCCCGCCCAGGCTGCCCGCTCCCCGGCGTCGCCGTGCGCCAGGGCCCAGGGGTAGAGCACGGCCCCGAGGGCTGCGGTGAGGAAGACCGGGGGGGCGAGGCGGAGGAGGCTTCCCCGCACGAAGAGCAGCCAGAACCCCACCGCCAGGGCCAGGCCCGTGACCGGCATGAGCGCGGTGACGAACCCGTCCCAAAGCGGACGGCCGGGGTTTTCGGAAAGGAGCATCCCGGGGTAGGCGAGGACGACGAGGCTGCTGGCGAGGAGCAGGGGAGCGAAAAAGCGGGCATGGCCCGGGCGGAGAAGGAGCAAAAGGGAAAGGAGCAGGGTGAGGAAAAGCCCCCAGGCCCCGAGCGAGATCGCCGAGGCCGGCCGGAAGGTGAGGAAGAGCCAGACGTGGGTGAAGCGGAAGCGGGCGGCGCTCTCGAGCCAGAGCACCGCGAGGTCGAGCACCACGAAAAGGGCGGCGAACCGCAAGAGGGCCGGGGCCAAGGCCTCCCGCCTGAGGCTCGCGAGACCGGCTAGGAAGGCGCTGCCCCCGGCGAGCCCCACCAGGAAGAAGTGCAGGAGGGTGAGCCCGTGCCAAACCTCCCCGCTCGGGGGAATGCCGTAGACCGCGGCGGTCATGCCTCATCACCTCCCAGCCCGGTGGCGAGGGGCGCGTTCAGGTAGAAGATCCGGGGTTCGGTGCCGAGGTGGGGTTTCCGGAGATCCACCCGCCGCGCCCCCTTGAGGGCCGCCTGCAGCGGACCTTCCTTCTCTTCCAGGTCGCCGAAGACCCGGGCGCCGGTGGGGCAGGTCTCCACGCAGGCGGGCACGCGCCCCTCCGCGAGGCGGTGGGCGCAGAAGGTGCACTTGTCGACGTAGCCGTCCGGGTGAAGGAAGCGGGCGTCGTAGGGGCAGGCGACCACGCAGGCGCCGCAGGCGATGCACTTCTTGGCGTCCACCAGCACCAGTCCGTCTTCCCGCCGGTAGGTGGCCCCGGTGGGGCAGACCGGGACGCAGGGGGGATTCTCGCAGTGGTAGCACTGCTCGGGGCGGAACTCGACGGCGGGGTGGGGGAAGCGCCCGGTTTCGATCTCGCGGATCCAGAGCCGGGTGACGCCCGGCGGCACCTGATTCTCGGTGACGCAGGCGACGGCGCAGGCGGCGCAGCCCACGCAGGCCTCGAGGTCGATCGCCATCGCGTAGCGCGCCATCTAAAGCCTCCTTTCCCGGGCCAGGCGGCCGATCGGCGGGTGCTTGGGCCGGGGCGCTCCGGGGACCACCCGGACGAAGTTGTTGCGCAGGCCCGCCCCGCCCGAGATGGGGTCGAGGTCGTAGCGGGTTTGCAGGGCGGTGTCGCTCGCGCCCCGGTCCCTGGCCAGGCGAAGCCCGGGGGCGCGGTGGCCGAAGCCGTGCACCAGGTAGACGCAGTCCCTGCGGATACGCTCGGTGGCCCGCACGCGCACCGGACCCTCGCGGACGCCGTCCGGGTTTTCCAGCCAGACGTAGTCCCCGTTTCGGACGCCGATCCGGGCGGCCTCCTCGGGGTGGATCCAGACCTCGTTCTCGGGGTCCATCTCGAGGAGGATCCAGTTGTTCTGGGTCTTGGAGAAGCTGTGGACCGGGCTGCGGCCGTAGAGCAGGCGGTAGTGGCCGGGGGGCGGCTCGGGGTGGGGG
>WFXV01000188.1 GCA_015490435.1 Thermaceae bacterium | reverse complement strand
GTTTAAACCCAATATTTATGCCGAGAAGTTTTCATATTGAAAATATTTAGAACTTGAACTATTATCGAGGCGTGGAGACGATCGGCTTCCTGGCCCTGCTCTGGCGCATCCAGCGGCGCACGCTCGAGCACGCCCGCCCTTGCCTCGAGGAACTCGGCACCCGCCCCCAGCACGTCTTCCTCCTCGCCCAGGCCGCCCGCGGCAAGCGCCCGGGCGAGATCGCCCAGACCCTCCACCTGCCCCCGCCGAGCGTGAGCCACCTGCTAGGAGACCTGGAGGAAAAAGGCTGGATCGAGCGGCGGCCGGACCCGAACGACCGCCGCCGCCTTCTGCCTGAGCTCACCCCCGAGGGGCGGCGCCGGCTCGAGGCCGCCCGGCGCTGCCTGGAACAGGCGAGCGCCCGCCTGCTCGGGCGGCTCGCCCCCGAGGAGCGAAGCACCCTGCTTTCGCTCCTCGCCCGGCTGGAGGAAGAAAATGGCTAGCTCCCGCACCACCCTCACCCTGGTCGGCGTCTTCCTCGGCATCTTCCTCGCCGCCCTGGACCAGACCATCGTCGCCACCGCCCTGCCCCGCATCGTCGCCGAGCTCGGCGGGGTGGAGAAGTACGCCTGGGTCGCCACCAGCTACCTCCTCGCCTCGACGGTGGCGGTGCCGATCTTCGGCCGGCTCGCGGATCTCGTGAAGAGCCGCACCCTGCTCTTTTGGGCGGTGCTCGTCTTCCTCCTGGGCTCGGCGCTCAGTGGCCTTGCCCCCAGCATGGACGCCCTCGTCCTCTTCCGGGGGCTCCAGGGCCTAGGCGGCGGCGCGCTCTTCGCGGTGGCGGTCACGGTGATCGGGCTTTTGATCCCGCCCCGGGAGCGGGGGCGGATCCAGGGGGCGTTCGGCGCGGTCTTCGGCATCGCCAGCATCGTCGGGCCCTGGCTCGGGGGCCTGCTCACCGACCACCTCTCCTGGCGCTGGGTCTTCTACATCAACATGCCGGTGGGGGCGGTGGCGCTTTGGTTCATCGCCCGCTACATGCCGGCGACACCCCCGCCCTCGCGGCACCGCTTCGACCTCGCGGGGGCGATCGCGCTGGTGCTCTGGACCGTACCGCTTTTGCTCGCGCTCTCCTTCGGGGGCACCACCTACGCCTGGACCGACCCCATCGAGCTCGGCCTCTTCGCCCTCGCCGCCCTCGGGCTCCTCTTCTTCGTCTGGGTGGAGTCCCGCGTTCGCGAGCCGCTTTTCGACCTCTCGCTCTTCCAAAACCCGGTCTTCCGCTACGCCAGCGCGGCGCTCTTCTTCTTCGGCGCCGCCTTCCTCTCAGCGATGTTCTTCCTGCCGCTCTACCTCATCGAGGTCAAGGGGATCAGCGCCACCCACTCCGGCCTCACCCTGCTCCCCCTCACTTTTGGAGCGATCCTCGGGAGCCTGGGGGCTGGGACGCTCGCGAGCCGGACCGGCCGGTACAAGGCCTGGATGCTGGCGGGGAACGCCTGGTTGCTCCTCAACTTCCTCGCCATGCACCGGGTGATCGCCCTGGACACCCCGCTTTGGCTCGTTTTGCTCTTGATGGTGAGCATGGGGCTCGGGCTCGGCCCCTCGATGCCGCTTTACACCCTGGCGGTGCAGAACGCGGTGGACCCCGCCCGCATGGGAACCGCGAGCTCGGCCACCCAGTTCTTCCGGCAGATCGGCTCCACCCTGGGCACAGCCCTCCTCGGCGCGGTGCTGGCCGCGAGCCTGCAGAGCGCGATCACCGCCCACCTGCCCCCGGGGGCGAAGGCGGAGGGCCTCTCCCTCCGCGACCCGACGGCGATCGAACGGCGGTTCGAGGCGAGCCTCGCGGAGACCCTGGCCCTGGTGGAGCGGGCGCTCGAAGGCGATCCCCAGGCGATCGCGAAGCTTCGGGAAAACCCGCTCTTCCCCGAAGAGATGAAGCAGATGCTCGGCCGGCCGGTGCCCCCGGGGTTCAAGGACCGGATCCTCGCCCGGGTGAAGAGCCTGCTCGAGGCCCGGCTCGAGGAGATCCAGCGCGAGATGAAGGCGGCCCTCGACCAGGCGATCGTCGAGGCCATCCGCAGGGTCTACCTCTACGGCGCCGGCTTCGTGCTCTTTGGGTTTTTCTTCACCCTGCTCTTGCCCGACGCCGAGCTCAAGGGCCGGGCGCCTCGGGGGGCTTGACCCGCTCGCCGAGCCGCCGCTCGGTACCCTGCCAGAGCCTTTTCAGGTTCGCCCGGTGGGTGAAGAAGAGCATCGCCGCCATCAAGGCGAGGGTCAAAAGCTCCCAGTCCGGCCGCCGGAGGGCCAGGGCGAGCACCACCGCCGCCACCGCCCCGGTCAGGCTGCCGGCGGAGACGTAGCGGGTGAGGAGGATGACCGAAAGGCCGATCGCCGCCGAGTAAAGCGCCACCTCGGGGTCGAGGAAGAGCAGCGTGCCCAGGCTGGTCGCTACCCCCTTGCCGCCGGAAAAGCGCAGGGTGATGGGAAAGTTGTGCCCGAGCACGGCGGCAACCGCGACCCCGCCCAAAAGCCAGCCCTCCACCCCGGCGAGGCGGGCGATCCAGACCGCGATCCCGCCCTTGAAGATGTCGAAAAGCGCCACGACGATCGCCGGCCCCCAGCCGAGTACGCGCTGGACGTTGGTGGCCCCGATGTTGCCGGAGCCGACCTTCCTCAAGTCCACCCGGTAGAGCCGGGCGACGAGCACGCCCCCGGGAATCGAGCCGAAGAGGTAGGCGAGCAGAAGGACGGCGGCGGAAACCCAGTCGAGCTGCATGCCGAGGGGATTTTACCCCCCGGCGGCGAAGACGCGGCGGAACACCTCCTCGAGCGGGGGCTCGCGCACCGCCAGGTCCCGGACCGGGAGCTCGGCGAGGGCCCGGGAGACCGCCTCCACCAGGCGGGCCCGGGGCACCAGGAGGCGCACCCGAAGTCCCCCGGCCTCCTCGAGCTCCACCAAGGCCTCGAGGCGGCGGGGGTCTGCGGGGTGCGCGAGCTCGAGCAAAAGCTCCTTGTAAGGCGCAAACCGCGCCACCAGCGGCGGGATCCCGCCGTCGTAGCGGAGCCGCCCCTCGTGGATCACGATCACCCGCTCGGCCAGCGCCTCGATGTCGGCCATGTAGTGGCTGGTGAGTAGCACCGCCGCCCCCTCCTCCCGGGCATAACGCCGCACGAAATCGCGCACCGCCGCCTGGGCGCCAACGTCGAGCCCTAGCGTGGGCTCGTCGAGGAAGAGCACCCGGGGCAGGTGGATAAGCGCCATCATCAGCTCGGCCTTCATCCGCTGGCCGAGGGAAAGCTTCCGCACCGGCTGGGTAAGGACCTCCTTTAGCTCGAGGAGCTCCGCGAAGCGGCGTACCCGCTCCCGAAACGCCCCTTCCGGGATCTCGTAGACGGCGGCCTGGATCCTTAGGCTATCGAGAACCGGGAGGTCCCAAAGCAGCTGGGACTTGTTCCCCATTACGAGCGCGATCTGCCGCAAGAACCCGGGCCGCCGCTCGAAGGGCGTGTAGCCGAGCACCTCGGCCCGCCCCCCGGAGGGGTAGAGGAGCCCGGCGAGCATCTTCAAGGTGGTGGTCTTCCCCGCCCCGTTCGGGCCCAAGAACCCCACGATCTCCCCGGGCCGAACGGTGAAGCTCACCTCCTTCACCGCCTCGATCCGTCGGTAGCGGCGGCGCACCAGGTGGCGGAGGGTGCCGCGAATGCCGGGGTCCTTCTCCGCCACCCAATAGACCTTGCTGAGCTTTTCCGCAATCACCGCGTACTCCATCGCTCCCTCCTAGCTCGAGGCCGAGGTGTAAGCCCGAAGGCCAAGGAAAAAGAGCCACCCCACGAGCCCCCAAAGCAGCACCAAAAAGGCCCCCATCGCCCAAAGCGCCCCCGGGCCGACCGCCCCGAGGAAGACCTCAGCGGGCAGGTTCACCGCCAGGTAGACCGGCAGCACGAAGGTGAGCAGTACCCGCACCGGGGCGGCGTAGGCCCGCAGGGGGTACTGCCCCGCCCCGAAGACGCCGGAGATCAGGTTGACCAAGTTGTGGACGTAGACCGAGAAAAACCCCACCAAGGCGAGGGCGAAGGCGCTGAGGTAGGCGATCAAGAGCCCCAGGAAGAGCGCGAGCGCCGCCACCACCCGCCCCACGGCCTCTAAAAGGCTCGTAAG
>WFXV01000187.1 GCA_015490435.1 Thermaceae bacterium | reverse complement strand
CTACCGAAGTTCCGATGAGCGGGATGCCCACCTTCCCAAATGGCTTCACTACTACAACTGGCACCGGCCGCACTCCAGTCTGGGCAACCAAGCCCCTGTCTCACGTTTAGGGCTTAAGGTGAACAACGTTGTGAGACTGCACAGCTAGGCGCCTTTCCAGAGGATCCGGCCGCAGGAGGGGCAGCGGACGAGCTGCCTGCCCTGGTAGACCTTCTGGGCCACGTGGGTGGGGAGCTGGACGCTGCAGGCCTCGCAGCGGAAGGCCTGCTTGTTCTCGCCCACCGGCACCATCCGGGCCACCCCCACCCCCTTGCGGGCGCGGCGGATGGCCTCGTACTCCCGGAGCACCATCTGGGGGATGCCCTTCGCCATCGCCTCCCGCTCGGCCCGCATGGCTTCGTAGGTGGCCTTGAGCTCGTTGATCCGGGCCTCGTTCTCGGCCTCGAGCCGCTCGAGCTCGGGCTTGAGCTCGGCGAGCTCGGCCTCGAGCTCCTGGATCGCCGCCTCCAGCCGCTCCATCTCCTCGATCAGGGGCAGGGTGAGCTCGGTGAGCTCGTCGATCCGGGTGGAGAGCTGCTGGATGCGGTTTTCGTACTGGGTGACCTCGCGGGCGCTCTCGGCCTGGAGCTGTTCCTCCTGGGCCTGGGTGCGCTTGGCGGTGAGGTCCTTGAGCTCGAGGTCGTTCTTCTCGTACTCCCGGCGGACCTGCTTGAGCTGTTCTTTGAGCTCGGTCAGGCGGTCGAGCCGCTCCTCCCACTTCTGCCGGAGCTCGGCGAGCTCCGGGGGGAGCCGCTTCATCTCGGCTTCCAGTTGGTCGAGCTCGAGGTCCTTGGCTTGAAGCTGGTAAAGCTCGGCGAGGGCCGCGGCAACGTCCACGCCCCTAATCATAACCCCCGCGGCCCGCCGGGCGGGGCAAAACCGCGGGTATAGTGGCCGGTATGGGGATCAAGACCGACCGCTGGATCCGCGAGATGGCCGCCCGGGGGATGATCGAGCCCTTCGAGGAGCGCCTGGTCCGCGAGGGGGTGATCAGCTACGGCCTTTCCTCGTTCGGCTACGACCTCCGGGCGGCGCCGGAGTGGAAGGTCTTCACCGACGTCTACGGCGCGGTGGTGGACCCCAAGAACTTCGACGAGCGCGCCTTCGTCTCCATCGAGGCCGACGAGGTCCTGATCCCGCCCAACTCGTTCGCCCTCACCCGCTCGATCGAGTACATCCGGATGCCGGAGAACGTCCTCGGCATCGCCTTGGGCAAGTCCACCTACGCCCGCTGCGGGATCGTGGTGAACGTCACCCCCCTCGAGCCCGGCTGGGAGGGGCACGTCACCCTCGAGATCTCGAACACCACCCCGCTTCCCGCCAAGGTCTACGCCGGCGAGGGGATCGTACAGATCGTCTTCTTCGAGGGAGACCGGCCCGAGGTGACCTACGCCGACCGCAAGGGCAAGTACCAGGGCCAGCGGGGGGTCACCCTTCCCCGGGTGTAAGGGAGCAGCGCGCGAAAAATTTAGGGAAGGCGCGTTGAAAAGTCTGAATTTGCTCGAGCATCCACTGTTGGTACTCTGACCACCGCTCGCGGTTATTGAAGTCGGCGTCGCGCTCACGACCGATGATGCTGGACTTGGTTTCAGGACGTGGAGACCAAGTGAGAGGTCCCCCTAACGCAGCTTCAATTTCAGCGCGGTGTTTGAAGAGGCATTGGAAGATCTCCTTGCGTTCAGGGATGTAGACTTGAATCGCAATTTTTCCTTGGGAAGGTCGCACACGCAGGACGAGATGGGCATCAGGTGCGTTGAGCGGGACGTCCAAGAAGTTCCGGGCTGCAGGTTTGCGGGTTTTTATACCCGCCTTTCTGGCGAGTTCACTGAATTCCATCCAATAGTGAAGCAGATCTAGAGCAAATCGGCTTCCCTGTCCTCGAGCTGCGGATCGTAGCGCGCGGCTCCATGCGTTGGGCTCGGAAACCACTTCGAATCGCGGTGCGGGTGGCGAGGATCCAATCCGCCAAACCTCGATACGAACCAGGAAAAACCCGATGTCCTCACTACTTTGAGCGTTGAGCCAGTTGATGGTCTCGACGTGTTCTTCCCGGGCTTCGCCTACAACCCAGATAATGATCGAGGCGTCATACCCGGCAGCATATGTCAGCAATTGCCCCAGATGCGTATGGTCGGACTTGCCTAACTGGTTTTCCACTATCCCAACCGCACCTGTTTCCGCGTCTTCCACTAGGAGACCCGCGCGGAAAGGTCCCACGCCTGCTTCTCTATCAAGGACGCGTAATGGAAGGCCGAGGGCTTCGCCTAGAAGGTCAATGTGGTCTGCGAGCCATGGCGTAAAGTCCCTTTCTTCGGCCGGCCAGATTTCCCTAAGGGGAACGCCTTTCAAGCGCCCAAGTTTTTCCATGTATGGAAGTTTAGTCTGAAGTCCTATGCTGAAGTCGTGGCTTCCCGCGTCAAACCGCTTCAGCCCTTTAGCGACGTACCGGTGCGCCGCTTCAGTCGGGCGGACTGGTTGCTCGAGCCCGGGCTTCGCTACTTCGCCGAGATCGAAACGGAGCCCGGGCGGATCCTCCTCGAGCTCTTCCCCGACCGCGCCCCCCGCACGGTGAACGCCTTCGTCTTCCTCACCCTGCATCGCTTTTACGACGGGCTCCTTTGGCACCGGGTGGTGCCCGGCTACGTGGTCCAGACCGGCGACCCCACCGGAACCGGCGAGGGCCACGCGGGCTTTTTCTACCCCCTCGAGGCCGACCCCGCCGCCTCCTTCGACGACGCCGGCTGGGCGGGGATCGCCCGGCGCAAGGGGGATTTCCGGGGCAGCTCGCAGTTCTTCCTCACCCTGGCCCCGGCGGAAAAGCTCGACTGCCTGTATACCCGCTTCGGCCGGGTGGTCGAAGGCAAAGAGCGGCTTTTCGAGATCGCCCCGGGCCAGCGCCTACTCGGCCTTAGGATCCTGGTGGAGGAGGCGTGAGGGTCGTCGTCTTCGACCTCGACGGCACCCTGGTGGACTCGATCGGGGAGATCCTCGCAAGCTTTGCCGCTACCGCCCGGGCCTTCGGCCTGTCCTACGACGAGGCCGCGGTCCGGGCGTTGATCGGTCGCCCGCTGGCCGAGACCTTCCGCCGGCTCTACCCCGGCTTGGACCCGGAGCCCCTGGTGGCCTTCTACCGCGAGCACCACCTCGCCCACCTGGGGGAGCGGGCCCGGCCCTACCCCGGGGTGCGACAGGCGCTTTTATCGCTTAAAGAGGCGGGCTTTCCCCTGGCGGTGGCCACCACCAAGCGCACCGCCACCGCCCGGCGGTTGCTTCTGCGGGTGGGGCTTCTCGACCTCTTCGCCCACGTCCAGGGCACCGACGAGGGGCTCGCGCCCAAGCCCGCCCCCGACGTGGTCCTGTCCGCCGCCCGCGCTGCCGGCGGGCGCCCCGGCTGGATGGTGGGGGACACCGCCCTCGACGTGCTCGCCGGCCGGGCGGCGGGGGCCCGGGTCTACGCCGTCACCTGGGGGGCAGGTCGGCCCGAGGCGCTGGCCGCGCTCCGGCCCGATCGGCTCGAGCCCACCCTCGACCCCCTTCCCGGATGGGTCCAAAGCGGGTAGTTTCGGGGAATGAGCCGTTTCGAGTCGCTGCTCTGGGCCGCGCGCTGGCTGATGCTGGCGCCGGTGATCGCGCTCCTCGTGGGGGCGGTCTACTTCGCGGTCTTGGCCCTCGAGGACATCTACCTCGGCCTCGTCACCCACGGCACCGAGGCGGTGGTCAACATGATCCGGGCGGTGGACGCGAGCCTCTTGGCGGCGGTCTTCGTGATCTTCGCGCTGGGGCTTTACGAGCTCTTCATCGCCCCCCTCGAGGTCAAGAACGCGGTTTTTTCCCGGGTGCTCGAGGTGGTGAGCCTCGACGACCTCAAGGCCAAGCTCGGCAAGGTGGTGGTGATGCTGCTCATCGTCAAGTTCTTCGAGCACGTCCAGCTCACCAAGATCGAGGGTCCGATCGAGATGGCGGTCTTCGCCGGCTCGATCCTGATGCTGGCGCTCGCGCTCTGGCTGATTAGGGAGCGGGAGGGCTAGGGCTTATATGTCCACGCTCAGCTTCATTGACACCCAAAAGAAAAGAAGGTAGACTCGCAAATAGCAAGGGAGGCGTTTGCCTATGAAGAAACGCAGGAGCAAGCTCACCGCCGAGGAGCTCGAGAAGAAGCACCAGGTCGCGCTCAACACCTTCGTGCGCGAGGTCTGGGGAGAGATCCCCGCCGAGACCGAGGTCAAGCTCAAAAGCCTCAAGGCCTGGGGCTTCGATCTGATCTTCGGGCTCCGGGGCGGGGAGGAGGCGGTCTTCGTCTCCGAGACCGAGAAGGGCCGCGAGGTCGGCGACGTCTACGAGGAGGCGGGCGAGACCTTCGAGGTGCGGGAGATCGTGAAGGAGCTGCCCAAGGGGGCGAAGCTCCTGATCCGCGTCGCGCTCGAGGAGCGCCGCGGGGTGATCCGCGCCTACTACCGCTCGGCCCGGGGCGAGGAGACCGAGCTCTTCGTGCTCCCGGCGGCCGAGCTCCTGCTCGCCTACTTCAAGAAGCGGGGCTTTGGCAAGCTGCTCGAGGCCTTCCACTCCTCGGGCCTCACCACCGAGTTCATCCAGAAAAACGGCGAGGAGGGCAAGGCCTACCCCTTCGAGGCCCTGCCCCCGAAGATGCGCCGGGCGCTCCGCGAGGCCCGGGACGTGCTGAAAAAGCACGCCGGCGTGGGGCGCTTCACCCTGGTCTACTTCGGCAAGAACAAGGACGACGAGGACCGCTACGTGGTCACCTGGCTCCTTCCCACCATCCGGCTTTTCGACGTGGACGTGGCCGAGCACGTGGACAAGCTCCTGGCCGCGCTCGACTAAGGGAGGTTTGAAAAATGGTCATCACCAAGAAACACGCGATTGCTTTGGAACGCCTTTTGGCCGACGAGGAAGCGGGCAAACCCTACACCCCGGTGGAAGAGGTGGACGAGGACACCTTCGACGAGCTTGAAATGATGGGGCTCGCCCGCTACCAGACCCCGGTCAAGATCGTGCCCACCTACCTCGGGCGCGAGCTCGCCTACCTGCTCCGGGAACTCTACGAGCAGGGGCCGAAGCCCTACGCCGAGGACGAGGAGGAGGTGGGCGGCGACCTGGTGATCCTCGAGGGCCGGGGCCTGGCCAAGCCCGAGGAATGGGAGGAGGGCTGGCGCTGGCTCGGCACCGAGGTCATCGCCATGCTCGACGCCGCCGAGCGGGCCGGCCGGGTCGGGCCCAAGGCCGAGGGGCCCTTGATGGAGCGGGGGCTTGCGGTGCGGGTTCGCGACCGGGAGAAGAAGACCGAGTACCTCACCCTCTCCGACGCGGGGCGGCGGGTGCTCGAGCTCTACCGCGCCGCCGAGCCTGGCCTCGAGATCTCCGCCGAGCTCGCCGAGGTGATCCGCAAGGTGCCCATCGGCCCGGCGCCGGCCTCCGAGCTCCCCACCGGCAGCCACGAGGAGCACATGCTCGAGGCCATGCGCCTCATCGCCTACTCGGTGCCCGCCTCCGACGTCTACGCCTTCACCGCCTTGGGCCAGGCGGTGAAGCGGGCGCTCGAGCTCGGGGGCTTCGGCACCGGCGACGTGCTCACCTCCGACATCCTCTGGGCGCTGGCCGACTACGCCGATAGCGGCGAGGCCACCGAGGCCGGCCTCGCCACCCTGCAATCCCTCGGCTACGTGGGCCCCTCGGGCGAGCTCCTCCCCGCCGGGGAGTGGGCGCTCGAGGCGCTCAGGCTCTACACGCAAGGGGCGCGGCCCGACGTTTGGTCGTTCGCCATCGAGGCCGAGGAGGCCGAGGTCCTGAAGACGATCGCCGCGCTCTGGAAGAAGGCCGAGCAAAACCCCGAGGAGGTCCCCACCTTCGAGCGGCTCCGCCGGGAGATGGTGGACCGCAAGGTCAGGGAATACAAGGCCCTGGTGGAGAAGTACGGCCGCCGGCTCGACGAGCTCCCCAAGAAGAAGCAGGAGATCGCGAAGAAGTTCGCTGAGGCCAAGGACCTCGCCAAGTGGTACGAGGAGAACTTCGACCTCCGCGAGGCGCTTATGAGCCTTGAGTCCTTCCAGCTCGTCGAGAGCGGGGTGGACGAGAAGGGCCGCGAGGTCTTCCGCCTCACCGAGCTCGGCGAGAAGGTCCGCGAGGACCAGGAGCGCGCCGAGCGCGACGTGCCCTCGGTGGCGGTGAAGGCGATCACCATGACCCGGAAGACCTTTAGCGCTCCGGGGCTCGAGTGGTACCAGGCGGGCCGCGAGGCGGGGCTGCTCGGCACCGGCGAGCCCACCGAGTCCGGCTACTTCTACGCCCACCTCGCCGAGCACATCCGGCGTAGCCCCCACCTCTCCAAGTACGAGCTCCTCGTCTTCCACAAGATCCCCGCCCGGGGCATGACCGAGGACGAGCTCTACCAGGCGCTCGAGGGCAAGCTCGACCGCGAGCGGATCCGCTGGGCGCTGGAGAAGCTCGAGGCCCGCCACCTGATCGACGTCCTCCCCGACGGCAACATCGTCGAGACCGAGGCGGGCGAGCTCTTGGACCGGGCGCTCGCGGGCGTGCCCGAGGGGTTCGGCAACCCGGTGACCCCGCTCGTGGTCCGGCTGCTCCGGGCGCTCCGCGAAGTGGGCACCCTCTACGTCAAGGAGAAGCGGGTGCGCATCCTGCCCCGGAACATCGAGGCCGCGATCCGGCTCTCGGGGCTTTCCAAGGAGGCCTGGGAGAATGCGATGGAGGCTGCTCGGGTCGCGGGCTTCGTGGGACGGAACTCGGTGAACGAGGCCGGGCTTTTGATCCTCGAGGTCGCCGAGAAGATGAACCCCGGCGAGGAGGTCCACGGCCTGGTCGAGGTCGTAGCCTAGAGGGGAAGGGGGAGGTATGCAGGCGGACGCGCTCAGGAAACTCGCCGAGGCCGGTCGTTTCGAGGAACTCGCCCACGCCCTGGCCCAGGCCTTCCCGCAGGGCCTGGTGGGCGAGCGGGATGCTCTCGTCACCTTCCTGGTGAACAAGGTGGGCCTCTCCCACGCCGACGCGGTGCGGGTGGCCGATGCCCTCGAGGCCGCCGGCTACGCCCACCACCTCCCGGGGGAGCGGCCCCGCTGGATCTTCACCTCGAAGCCCGTGAGCCTACGCGCGCTCATGCGGATGCTCGACCAGGAGTACGCCGAGTTCGTCGGCGAGGGCGACGAGGACCCCCGGGAGGAGGCGCTTCGCTTCATCGCGAGCCGGCTCGGGGTGGACCGGGAGGTGGCCGAGGAGATCCTCGAGGGGCTGGCCGCCGCCGGCTACGCCGAGGTGGCCTACCACGCCGCTACTGAGCGCGACCGCTACCTCTTCAAGTTCCCCGAGATCTTCGCGATGACCTACCGCGTGTAGTTCCGGGAGGCTTTTCGTGGAGCTTTGGACCCTGAGCCCCCTGGCCCACGGCCGGGGGGCCTTCCCCCGCGACGAGGAGGGCCGGCCTTACTTCCCCGGCCGCGACCTGAGGGAGGCGGTGCTCGCCGCCGCCTTCCTCTACGCCACCCGCAAGGACGAGGGCTTCAAGCGCCGGATCCGCTCGGCCCTCTTGGGCGAGCACGAAAACCTGAAGGCCCTCGCCCGCGCGCTCGAGGACGAGCTCTTTGCCCGCTACCCCTTCCTCGAGAAGCTCGCGCCCCCCGAGCGGCTCTACCCCGAGGGCGAGGTGCGGCCGCGTCGGGTCTTGCTCGTGGACCTGGAGAGCGGCGAGGTGGTGCGCGACGAGGAGATCGAGGTCTTCGAGGGGGTGCTCGCGCTTCCCTGGGAGCTTGGCGAGGCCGAGCGGAACTGGCTTTCGGCCGCCGGGCGCTCGATGGCGGAGGCGCTGGCCACGATGGAGCTCGAGCTCGTCCGCGAACACCTCCCCAAGCTCGAGCCCTTCTACCAGGATCTGAAAAGCCGCCGCTTCAAGGGGGCGACCTGGCCGCTCCGGGTGGGCTACTGGGGCGAGGACCCCTTCCGGGCTCGGCTCCTCGCCTTCCGCCGGGTGCCTGAGGTGAAGCGAGCGCTCGCCCGCCACCGCTACCGGATCGAGCCCCGGCGGCTCCTCTACCTGCCCAAGGCGAAGGCCACCCTCGGCTGGGCCCAGGTGGTCTAGGGCTCGGGCATCGCCGAAAGGAAGCGGCGGTAGGCGCGGGCGAGGGCGGGGTTTTCCCCGGGGTCAAAGCGCGACTCGGGGACCCCGCCGAAGCTTTCTCCCCCGCCCGCGAGGAAGGCGAGGCCCCGGGCGGTGGCCTCGAACTCGGCCGGGCGGTAGACCGGTAGCCCCGAGAGGTCGGCGAGGCGCTTTGCGAACCCGTTGAGGCGGGCGAGCCCCCCGGTGAGCCGGATCGCCCGCGGGGGCGGGAGGTAGGCCTCCATCGCCTCTAGGTTACGGACCAGGAGGAAGACCACGCTCTCCACCACCGCCACCGCCCGCTCGGCGAGGCTCCCCTCGCCCAGAAACCGGCTTTCGAAGTCCGCGACCCAGTAGCTGTCTCTTATACACATCT
>WFXV01000186.1 GCA_015490435.1 Thermaceae bacterium | reverse complement strand
TGGGCTCGGGGTGGGCGTCCTTGGAGTAGAGGAAGACCTTCTTGTCCTCGGCCTCCTCGAGGGCGAGGCTCGCCTTGAAGATCTCCTTGAAGAGCCGCTTGATCGTCTCGTTCGGGAAGGGGCCGGGGTTTTCCCGGGTAAGGTAGTCGAGCATCTCGGCCTCCCGCACCGGGTCGTAGTGGGGAAGGCCGAGCTCGGTCTGGATGCGGCCGATCTCGGCGGCGATCCGGCCCCGCTCGGAGAGGAGCTTCAAAAGCTCCCGGTTGATGCGGTCGATCTCCGCCCTGAGTTCCTTAATCCGTGCTTCCATGGGCTGCTTCCGTGCGCATCCGGGCGCGCTCGCCGATCCGGGCCACGATCACCGAGATCCAGTAGAGGAGGAGGAGCGGCACGCTGACCAGGGCCAGGTTGATCACGTCCACCGTGGGGGTGATCAGGGCGGCGAGGGCGATCACCGCCACCACCGCGATCCGCCAGTTTCGGGCGAGAAAGCTCGAAGAGAGGATCCCGAGCCGGGCCAGGAAGTAGGCGAGCACCGGCATCTCGAAGAGGAGCCCCATCACCGTCATGTAGGTGAGGATCTGCCCGATGTAGCGCCCGATCGAGATCTGCGGCGTGACCACGTCGCCGAGGAAGCCGAGTAGGAAGGGCACGGCGAAGGGCAAGAGCACGTAGTAGGCGAAGGCCACGCCAAGCGCGAAGGAGAACCCGGCGATCAGGATGAAGGGCCCCGCGAGCCGGCGCTCGTGGGGGTAAAGGCCGGGGGCGACGAAGGCCCAGAGCTGGTAGACGATGAAGGGCAGGGCCAGCACCAGCCCGCCGAAGACCGCCACCCGAAGGGCGGTGATGAAGGGCTCGGTGATGTCGAGGACAATCAGGTTGACCTGGACCCCGTTTTGCTCCGCGGCCCGGTCTAGGGGGGCTTTAAGCCAGGCGAGGAGCGGCACCCGGAAGGTGTAGGCCACCCCCGAACCGATCGCCCAAAAGAGCAGCGCCTTCAGGATGCGGGCGCGGAGTTCCTCGAGGTGTTCGACGAGGGGGGCTTCCTTCAGCTCCCCCCCGCGTTCGGGCTCGGCCACGCGGGGCTAGCCCTCCTTCGCGCCCGAGGCCTTCTCCTCGGGCTTCTTTTCGGGACGCTCCTCGATCACCGCTTCCAGCTCCTCCTTGATCTCCGAGGCCCCCTTCTTGAACTCCCGGATCGACTGCCCCAGGCTCCGCCCGAGCTCCGGGAGCTTCTTGGGCCCAAAGAGGAGGAGCGCGATCACCAGAATGACGAGGATTTCCGGCATACCCAGGTTCATTCCCTTACCTCCGCCTTTTCAGAATACCGCCCCCGCCGGCGCCAGACCCAGCCCTCGAGGATCCGCTGCTTTCCCCGTGCGATGGCGAGGGCCCCCGCGGGTACGTCCTGGTTGATGGCGCTGCCACCGGCGACGAAGCCCTCGTCGCCGATCTCGACGGGGGCGATGAGCACCGCGTTGGAGCCGATGAAGGCGCGGCGGCCGATCTTGGTCCGGTGCTTTTTCTCGCCGTCGTAGTTGGCGGTGATTACCCCGGCCCCGATGTTCGTACCCTCGCCCACTTCGGCGTCGCCGAGGTAGGCGAGGTGCCCGGCCTTGACCCCGCGCCCGAGCCGAGACTTCTTGACCTCGACGAAGTTGCCCACGAAGGCGCCCTCCTCGAGCACCGCTCCGGGCCTAAGCCGGGCGAAGGGGCCGGCGACCGCCCCGGGCGCAAGCCGCGCCCCCTCGAGCACCGAGTGGGGCCGGACCTCGGCGCCGGGGGCGATTTGGGAGTCGGCGATCACGCTGTAGGCGCCGATCCGGGCGCCCTCGCCGATCTCTGTCTTGCCCTTCAGGACCACCCCGGGCTCGAGCACCACGTCGGGGGCAAGCGCGACGTCGGGCTCGAGGTAGATCGTCTCGGGGAGGTGCATCCGCACCCCTTCCCGCATCCAGCGCTCCCTCAGTTCCGCGAGCATCGCCCCCTCGAGCACCGCGAGCTGAACCCGGTCGTTGGCGCCGAGGAGCTCGCTCGGGTCCCCGGCGGGCACCGCCACCACCGGCAGCCCGGCCTCGAGGTAGAGGGCGACCAGGTCGGGGAGGTAGTACTCGCCCTGGGCGTTCTCGTTTTTGACCCGGGGGAGGAGGTTCCAGACCTCGGGGTCGAAGGCGTAGACCCCGGAGTTCACCTCCCGGATCGCCCGCTCCTTCGGGCTTGCGTCCTTTTCCTCCACGATCCGGACCACCCGGCCGTCCTCGCCCCGCACCACCCGACCGTAGCCGGTGGGGTCTTTGAGCTCGAGTGTGAGCATCGCCATGCCCCGCCCGCCGGCCTCCTCCAGGGCCTTGACCAGGGCGCGGATGGTGCTCGCGCGGAGCCTCGGGGTGTCCCCGCTCGTCACCACCACCGCGCCCCCGAACCCGGCGAGCACCGGCGCCGCCTGGGCCAGGGCGTGGGCGGTGCCGAGGGGCGGGTCCTGGTGGACGAAGAGGACCCCGGCGTCCGCGAGCGCCGCCTTCACCGCTTCGGCGCCGTGCCCGACCACCACCACCACCCGTTCGGCCCCGCTTTCCTTGGCCGCCGCCACCGGGTAGGCGAGCATCGGCCGCCCGAGCAGCGGATGCAGCACCTTGGGCGTCTTCGAGCGCATCCGCTTGCCCTTGCCCGCCGCCAGGATCACCACCGCGTGCTTCATGCCTTCCTCCGGTACCTCTGCAGCATGAATCCCGAGAGCAGGATAAGCGGGATCGAGACGAGCTGGGTGGCGGTGAGGAGCCCGATCCCGAGCTCGGGGTTTTCGTAGACCTTCACCCAAAGCGGGTTCAGCCGGAAGGGCTCCTCGATGACCGAGCGCAGCAGGCTGTACCAGAAGACGAACTGCCAGAAGACGTACCCCGGGGGCTTCTTCGCCCTGAGCCAGAAGTAGGAGGCGACGAGCAGGATCAGCCCCACCAACGCCCCGTAGACCTGGGTGAGGTGCACCGGGCCGCGCACCACCTCCCCGGGGCAGTAGCCGAAGGCGAGCTGCCCGGTGGCGGTGCAGATCCCGGGGAAGCCGGTCGCCCACTCGGGCCAGGTGTAGCCGAGGGGCAGGGTGGTGAGCCGGCCCACGGTGTCCGAGCCGTTCATCAGGTTACCGATCCGCCCGGCGATCACCCCGAGGGCGACCCCAGGCACGGCGGCGTCGAGGTAGTCCCAGATGGGAATCCGCTCCCGCCAGTAAAAGTAGAGGAAGGCGAGGAGCCCGCCGAGGATCGCGCCGTGGAAGGAAAGCCCCCCTTCCCAGATGAAAAGCGCCCGGATCGGCTGGGGGGCGAACTCCGGCCAGCTCGTGAGCACGTAGACCGCCCGGGCCCCAAGCACGCCGGCCACCACCGCCCAGAAGGCCGCGCGGGAGAACTGCTCGGGGTCGTGGCCGCGCGCCTTGACGATACGCTCGGCGATGCTGTAGCCGAGGAAGATCGCGAGGGTCAAAAGAAGGCCGTACCAGCGGATGGTGAGGGGGCCGATTTGGATGAAGATCGGGTCCATGGTCGCTCCCAGCTAGCTTATCCGGCTGTAGAAGTAGGCGCCGGCGGCGGCGTTCAGCAAGAGGCGCGCGAGGACGCCCCAAAAGAAGCCGAGGGCGCCACCGACCCCCGCCCTGAGGGCCTCGCCGCCCGGCCTTCCCCCGAGGAGCTCGAAGGCGAGCGCGCCGAGAAAAGGGCCGAGCAGCATGCCAAAGGGGCCGAGGACGAGCGTACCCAGCACGGCGCCGATCACCGCCCCAAGGA
>WFXV01000185.1 GCA_015490435.1 Thermaceae bacterium | reverse complement strand
GGCGGCGTGGTCTACATCTCGAGTAGCGCGGTGATCGCCAGGCTCATCGTGGACCTCCGTCGGGCCGCCGCCCCCCCGTGACCGCCGAAGAAGGCGAGCACCAGCGCGATCAAGAGGTCCTCGAAGACAAGAACGCCGAGCACCACCTCGCTCTCGGGGGCGGCGGCCCGACGGAGGTCCACGATGAGCCTGGCGATCACCGCGCTACTCGAGATGTAGACCACGCCGCCAAGGAGCACCGCCTCCCGGAACCCGAGCCCGAGCCCAAGCCCCACCAGGGTGCCAAGGGGCAGCGCGAGCGCGTCCACCATCCCCGCCCGGCTCGCCTTCTTGGAGAGCTCGGCCAAGCGGTCGGGGCCGAACTCGAGCCCCACCGAGAAAAGCAGCATCAAAAGCCCGAGCGTGGGCAGGGGCTCGAGCGCCGCCGGCTCCAGCCAGGGCGAGGCCAAGAGCCCGGCCAGGAGGTAAAAGGGCAGCGCGGGAAAGCGAAGCCGCGCGGCCAGCGCCGAGGCCAGCGCGAGCAGTGCCGCGGCCAGGGCGAAGGCCGCCACCGAGGGGTGCAGACCTCCGGCCTCCAAGGCGTTAGCAGCCCGCTCCCTTGAACCGGTCGATGGCGGTGCGCGACCCGGCGACGATCAAGACGTCGCCGACCTCGAGCACGAGATCCCCAGGGGGGTTGGGGTAGAGCGCCTGGTCCTCCCGGAGCACCCCGAGGACGTGCACCCCGGGGGCACGGGCGAGCCAGTCCTCGAGCCGCCGCCGCACACAGGGGTGCCCGGGCTCGACCTTGACCCACTCGAGCACCAGCTCCTTGACCCGGGCGCTCACCTCGCCGGTGGCCTCGGGGTGGTAGATTACCCCGGCGAGGATCGCCCCGAGCTCGCGGGCCTCCTCGTCGGTGAGCTCGAGCTCGGCGGCGGGCTCGTCCTCGTCGCCCCGGTAGAAGTAGAGCTCGCGGTGGCCGGTCTGGTGGACCACCACCACCAGCCGGTTCCCCTTGGCAGTGTAGATGGTGAACTTGTGCCCCACCCCGGGGAGCACCGCCTCCTCAACCCGCATGCTTAGGACCCTCCGGCTGGAACCTGAGCGCGAGCGTGCGGGCCGCCACCAAAAAGAGCACCCCGCCCGCCCAGAGCAATACTCCCACCGCGTCGATCTTCTGGTTATGAAGCCCGATAAAGAGCTCCCTCAGCACGAAGACCGCGCCGGCGTCCAAAAGCACGTGGATGCGCACCCGCTGCCACTCGAAGTAGTCCACGAAGGTGCGCACCAGCTCGATGACCACCACTAGGGTGAGTGCGTCCGAGATCAAGAGGTGGAAGGCCTCGGCCAGGTTGTGCCCCCCCAGGGTCTGGCCGAGGCCGAGGAGAATCCGCGCCACCCCGACGAAGAGCCCCAGCACCAGCACCACCACCACGATGTTGAAGGCGAGCTGGATGCTGAGGCGGTAGAACCGGGTGACGGCCTCCTGCACGCCCCTAGCCTACAAGAGCAGGTCGAAGACCCGCTCGGCCCGCTCCCAGTGCTCGGTCTGGGGGTTTTTGAGGTTCGGGTCGAGCTCCTTGAGCACCCGGGCGAGCGCCACCACCAGCGCCCCCGCGAGCTTGGGGAGGACCTCCCGGACGTCGTCGCCGACCTCGAGGTCGAGCGGGGGGAGCTTTGCGAGCTGGTCGAGGACGGGCTCGAGCTTGAGCGCCACATCCATCCGCTCGAACTGGTGGATCGTCTCCTCGAGCCCCTTGGTGATCGGAAGGTCCGGCCGGTAGATGATGTCCCGGGCGTTGTATTTGGCGTTCTTCTCGGCGACCACCAAGAGGTCGTAGATCTTCTTGGTCAGAAACTCGGAGACCCGCTTTAAGTCGTCCTTGTCGACGTCCAAAGACGCCGCCTGGCGAAAGAGCCGTTCGAACTCGGAAACCGCCATCAACATCGCACATCACCTCCCAAAGCGGGAGGGGCCCCAAGGGCCCCTCCCCTTACTGCTCCACCTCGATCGCGATCTTCTTGGGCTTCGCCTCCTCGGCCCGGGGCACGTCGAGGAAGAGCACCCCGTGCTTGAAGCGAGCCTTCACCCGGGAGAGGTCGAAGGTGGCGGGCACCGCGAAGCTCCGGATGAAGGTGCCATAGAGCCCCTCCACCCGGTGCCAGGTCACGCCCTCTTTTTGCTCGAAGGGCCGCTCGGCCTTGACCGTGAGGGTCTCGTCCTCGGCGGTCACGTCCACCTTCTCGGGCTCCACCCCGGGCAGGTAGACCGCGAAGTGGAGGCCCTCCTCGTCCTCGAAGACGTCCACGAGCGGCGCGAAGGTGCGCCCCTCAGCCTGGCGGGCCCGGGGCATCGCCATCGCCTGGGCCAGCCGCTCCTGCAACTCCTCGATCTCCTTAAAGGGATCCCAACGCATCATTTCCCATCACCTCCCTTACCAGCGCACGAGCCCGGCCATGCCACCGAACTCCTGCAAAAGCCGATCCTCAGCCTCGCCGCGAACAAACTCGATTTGCGCCCCGTAGGCCTCGGCCAGATCAGCCACAAGATCCTTGAGCTTCCTTTGCTCAGGAGCTGAACAAACTGCCCGGGCCGCCTCCAAATTGACCGCGGCAAAATGCTCCTCCGGGCAATAGAAGACCTCGGTCTCGAGGTACCAGGGCAGCACCCACAGATAGACCCGCCCGATCATCAGGGCGTCCAACATCGGCCCAGTCCCCCAGATGCCCTCTTCGCGCACGCGGTCAAGCAAGCGGTTCTCCTCCTCGCGTTCCATGCGCTCGATCGCGGGCCGCACGTGAGCGAGAATCTCGCTAAGGGACGCGTGCGAATGCCCTGGCGAAGCTAGATGAACGATCACCCGTTCGGTCAAAGCTCGGGGGAGAAAACTCTCAAAGTACTTGGTATCCTCCCACGGCCCCATCAGAATCAGCCGCTGGATCCCCCGCGCCTCAACGTGTTGAGCCAGCTCGCCAGCAAGCTGCTTGTAAAACCGATGGGTCCACTCCAGAAGACGCCGGTCAAACTTATCCTGGGCGGTCCCCCCCCGGGCCGCCGTGGCATACCCCGCCAGATTGCGAGGCGCGGCGGTGCGGGACTCGCTTAACTGCCGCCACTCATCCGGCGCCACCGCCCGGAAGGCATCCTCCACTTCCTCAATCTGGTTCATGAAAACCTCGAAGAAACGAAACCGCTCGGCGTCCACGTAAACAACGCCGTAGCGCTCGTATTCGTCGAGAGCAAAAAGCAAGGGGGTCACGTACGGCTCGCCCCAGCGAGCCTCGACCAAGCCCGTCCGGAGGTCCACGACGGGAAGTTCCACCCCGAGGTCGTAGATCTCAACGAAGTCCTCCCCTGCAAAGACCGCGCGGGTGACCGCCTGGGGGGCTTCGTGCTCGAGGCGGAAGAGCACCCGCTCGGCAAGCTCGCGGGGCACCCCGAGCGCCTTCAGGGTGTCCTTGGCGCGAATGACGTAGGGCTTTTTCTTGAAGTCAAAGGTGTACTGGCTGACGTCGGGGTCGGCGGGGTTCACCAGGACGTAGAGCGAGAGCACCGGCGCGGGGTGCTTGGCGAGGCGCCGCACCGCTTGGATCGCGTCCTTCCCCAGCATCGCCGCCTCCTAGGCCCCTTCCGCGTAGGGGTCGAGCTTGGCCAGGACCTCGAGGAGTTCCCGGTAGTTCCGCTCCTCCTCCTCCTTGATCCGCTCGAAGAGCTTTTTGGTCCCGGGGTCGCCGAGGCCGTAGGCCTCCTCGATGTAGGCGATGCGGTCAGCCTTCTCGGACTCGAGCGCAGCGAGCAGCTCCTCCCAGGTCGCCCCCTTCTTGACCTCGGGGGGCGGGGGCGGAGCGCCGCCCAGTGCCTGGATCCGCTCGGCCAGGAGCTCGGCGTGCCGCCGCTCGCGCGCGGCGATGCGCCTAAGCACCGCCCGAAGTTCCGGATAGGGAAGCCCCTCGGCCGCCCGCGCCGCGGTCTCGGCGTCGGCAAGCTCGTCTTCGTAGTGGGATTTCAAGACCTCGAGGAGGAGCTTCTTCCGGCCCTCGGGTACGCGACTTAAAAGGCTTGCCATAGCGACCCCCTTCGCCCTTAGGCTAACGCTTGACATTGGTATTGTCAACTAGCCTGCGCCTGAAATAATCATAGAAAGCGGCGGATAAAATGACCGGCGAAGGAGGAAAGACGTGCGACGTTTCCTGACGATAGGTCTAGTGATCCTCTTGACCTTGGGGCTCGCGGGGCCCGCCGAGCTCCTCGCGAAGGGGGAGTTCGCCGCCGCCTACGAAAGCGCCGCCAAGGCCGGGGACTGGGTGCTCGCCGCCCGGGCCGCGAGCTACTACGCGATGTACCAGGCCAAGGACGACCGGTCCCGCTCCGCGTGGTTCCAGAAGGCGGAAAAGGCGGCCAAGCGGGCGATCCAGGAGGACCCCGAAAACCCCGAGGCCTACTTCGAGCTGGCCCGGGCGCTCGGGCGGCTCGCCCAGTACCGGGGCATCTTGCAGTCGCTCTCGCTGGCCGCAGGGGTGCGGGACAACCTGAAAAAGGCGCTAAAGCTCCGGCCCGACTACGCCAGCGCGATGGTGGCGCTCGCCCTATGGCACCTGGAGCTATCCCAAAAGGGCGTGGGCTGGCTCTACGGCGCCAACGCCGGCCAGGTGATCCCTCTCTTCGAGCGGGCGATCGAGCTCGAGCCCGACCGCATCATCCACCGCTACGAGTACGCCCGGGCCCTTTACCGCCTGGGGAAAAAGCGCGAGGCCCTCAAGCAGCTTGAGGTCGCCCTCTCCCTCTGGCCCCAGGACGCCCGCGACACCTACGTGCTCGAGGAGGCCCAGGCCTTTGTGGAAAAGCTCCTTAAGGAGCTCAAGTAGCCCTGGAGCGCTACTAGACGTCGAGCTCGGCGAACTTCGCGTACTCCTCGATGAAGCGCCGGCGGGGGGCGACGTCCGAGCCCATGAGTTCTTCGAAGATCTCGCTAGCCTCGAGGGCGTCCTCGATCGTCACCTTCTTCAGGATCCGGGTCTCGGGGTTCATCGTGGTCTCCCAGAGCTGGTCCGGGTTCATCTCCCCGAGCCCCTTGAAGCGCTGGATCTCGACGTTCTTGCCCTCGAGCTCCCGAAGCCGCTTTTCCAGCTCGGCGTCGTCGTAGACGTACTCCACCTTCTTCCCGACGCGGAGCCTATAGAGCGGGGGCTTTGCGATGTAGAGGTAGCCGGCCTCGATCAAGGGCCGCATGTAGCGGTAGAAGAAGGTGAGCAAGAGGGTGCGGATGTGGGAGCCGTCGACGTCGGCGTCGGTCATCAGGATGATCTTCTTGTAGCGCACCGCGTCCAGGTCGAAGTGGGCGTCGTTTCCGGTGCCCTGGATCCCAGCCCCGATCGCCGCCACCATCGCCCGGATCTCGTTGTTTTTTAGCGCTTTCTCCAGGTTCGCCTTCTCGACGTTCAGGATCTTGCCGCGAAGGGGCAAGATCGCCTGGAAGCGGCGGTCGCGGCCCTGCTTCGCCGAGCCCCCGGCGGAGTCGCCCTCGACGATGAAGAGCTCGGCCTCGTCGGGGTCCTCGGTCTGGCAGTCGGCGAGCTTGCCGGGCAGGTCGTCGGACTCGAGGGGGTTCTGCCGCCGGACGAGCTCCCGGGCCTTCCTCGCCGCCTCCCGGGCCTGGGCGGCCCGCTGGGCCTTCTCGTAGATCAGGCGGCCCACCTTGGGGTTTTTCTCGAGGTAGTCGAGGAGCTGCTCGTACACCACCGCCTGGACCGCGGCCCCGGCCTCGGGGTTTAGGAGCTTGCCCTTGGTCTGGCCCTCGAACTGGGGCTGGGGCAGCTTGACGCTGACCACGGCGTAGAGCCCCTCGAGCAGGTCCTCGCTCGTGGGTTTGGGCCCCTTGCCCTTTTCCAGCCCGGCGCGCTTCGCGTACTGGTTGATCGCCCGGGTGTAGGCGGAGCGGAACCCCGAGACGTGGGTGCCCCCGTCCCGGGTGGGGATCAGGTTGGCGTAGGCCAGGATCTCGGTGTTGTAGCCCCGGGTGTGGAGCATCCCCACGTCCACCTCGATCTCGCCGCTCTTGCCGGAGAGCAGGATGGGCCGTTCGTAAAGGGGCTCCTCCCCCTCGGCGAGCGCCTTGGCAAAGGAGGCGACCCCGCCCTTGTCCTGGAAGACCTCACGCTTGCCGGTGCGCTCGTCGGTGAGGGTGATCTTGAGCCCGCCGGCGAGGAAGCTCACCTCCCGGAGGCGCCGCCGCACCCGGCGGTAGTCGAAGCTCTGCTCGCCGAAGATCTCGGGGTCGGGCTTGAAGCGGACCCGGGTGCCGGTCTTCTTGCCCCGCACCTTGCCCACCTCGTGCAAGGGCTCGACCACCTGGCCCCGGGAGAACTTGATGCGGTAGTGCTTGCCGTCGCGGAAGACCTCGACCACGGTCCACTCGGAGAGGGCGTTGACCACGCTCGCCCCCACCCCGTGGAGCCCGCCCGAGACCTTGTAAGCGCCGGAGTCGAACTTGCCGCCGGCGTGGAGCTCGGTGTAGATCACCTCCACCGCCGGCCGCCCCTCGCCCGGCATCACGTCCACCGGGATGCCGCGGCCGTTGTCCTCCACGCTGGCGGAGCCGTCTTCGTGCAGTGTGACCTGGATCTCGCTGGCGTAGCCGGCGAGGGCCTCGTCCACCGCGTTGTCGAGGATCTCGAAGAGCAGCTGGTGGTAGCCGTCGGGCCCGAGGCCGGCGATGTACATCGCCGGGCGCTTGCGCACGCCCTCGAGCCCTTTCAGCACCTTGATGCTGGATGCGTCGTACTTGGCCATGGTTCCCTCAGCAAACGGGCGGCCCCCGGGGCCACCCCTCGGCATCCATTATACCACCCTGCCGGATTTGCCCAAAGCCATTTTTGACCTTGGATTTCGCATTTCTTTCGAGCCGGCTAGCGGGCTAACTTGAGAGCTTTTCAAAGATTCGCGCGTACCGCCGCCGCTCCCGCTCGAGGGGCGCCCCCGGGGCGAAGGGCCCCTGGTAGAGGGCGCGGGCGAGCGCCCGCACGGGGGAAAGCGCGGCGTGGCGGGAGGCCGCCCGGAGGATCGCGGCGTCCCACCAGACGCCGGGTAGCGGCGTGGCGACGTAGCCCCCCTCCCTTGAGCGCACCCAGTCCTCCCCAAGGGCGCTCCGGAGGTGGTGGACCGCCACCTGGAGCCTCTTTGCCGGGTTCTTGGCGTCTTTGAAGAGGACGCTCGGGTCCTCCCCCGGCCGCTCCCAGAGGAAGAAGAGGACCCAGAGCTCCTTGGCAGTGGGAAACCGCACGGGATCGCCCTTGTGGAGGGCGATTCTTCCCAGGCTGTAGACCCGGACTGGGCCCGCGCCGATCGCGAGGCGCTCGAGCACCGCCCGCCCCGCCTCCCCCGCCCGGGCCCAGTCCGGGTCTACAGCCTGGGAAGAAT
>WFXV01000184.1 GCA_015490435.1 Thermaceae bacterium | reverse complement strand
TCTTGCAGGGGGGCCTCGAGCTCCGCCTCCCCCAGGCTCCGCTTGATCCAGGACCCGGCGGCGTCGCGGCCAACCCGGGCCAGAAACCGAACCCGGGCGCCGACCTCGGCGGCGGCCCGGGCCTCCTTGTAGGCGGCCCCCCCGGGGCGGGGGGTAAAGCGCGCGTCCTCGGAAAAGGGGCCCTCGCTCTCGGCTTCCAGCTCGACGAGGGCTTCACCAACGACAAGTAGCACGGCCTCGCACCTCCTAAACGACCAGCCCGCCCTTAGCCTACCGGTCTTCTTGTGGTCTTGACCAGTAAAAGCCTTGCCTTCTCCGCTTGAGCCCGGGAGAATCAGGGGTATGGAGCGGCGGCGCTGGTTTGAGGTGAAGGAAGGGCTCGAGGGGTTTTTGGTGGTGGACGTGCGGGAGCCCGCGGAGTTCCGGAAGGGAAGCCTGCCGGGGGCGGTGAACGTTCCCCTCGAGCGCATCGCCAAACGCGACTACGACCTCCCCCGGGACCGGCCGCTCCTCGTCGTCTGCCGGTTGGGGCAGAAGTCGAGCCTCGCCGGGCTCTACCTCGAGGCCGACGGGTACGAGGTCTACCTGCTCGAGGGCGGGCTCGAGGCGATCCCCGAGGAGGAGAGGAAGTCCCTGAGCATCGCGTTGTAGGCCTCGGGCCGGTTCAGGTAGGGGAAGTGCCCCCCGCCCTCGAAGACGAAGCGCTTCGCCTTCGGGTAGGTGGCGCGGAGCGCCGCGCGCAGGGACTCGGGGATCAGGGGGTCGTTGGTTGCCTCGACCAGGAGGTGGGGCACTTCGGGCTCGGGCGGCGAGAAGCGGCTGGTGAGCGCGCGCCAGCGGGCGAGCAGGCTTCGCTTTTTGAGCCGCCGGGCGTTTTGCATGAGGTAGTAGCGGAGGAAGGGGTCGTGGTCGCCGGCGGGGACGATCACCCGCTCGATGTGCCGGACGAAGGCGGCCTGCACGACGCGCTCGGGGAGGAGGCGGGCGAGGAGCACGAGCGGGCGGTTTTTCTGCTCGATTTCCTCGGTGGGGGGAAAGGTGTTGGCGAAGACCGCGGCGGTGATTCGCTCGGGAACGCGCCTCGTTAGGTACTGGGCCAGGTAGCCGCCGAGCGAGCTCCCCACTACCACAAACCGCCTCACCCCCAGGGCGTCGAGGGCGGCGAGCACGCGCTCGGCGAGGTCGAAGAGGTCCCTCGTGTCGGGGTAGGTGGGGGCGAGGACCCGGTAGCGGTCCTTGAAGTGGACGAGCTGCTGCCACCAGGCGGAGCCGTCCCCCGCCATCCCGTGGAGGAAGAGGAGCGCCGGGCCCTCCCCGAGCGCGTAGACCTCCACCCCCTGGACCCGCCGCGGCGGGTGGTCCTCGAGGAAGCGGCGATAGGCCTCGATCCGGTCCTCGGGCGTGGCCATTTTTCCTCCTTGAGGATACTTCGGGTATAGTCCTCAGTTGGCATGCCGAACCTCGGAGTCGGAATCGTCGGCCTTCCCAACGTCGGAAAATCCACCTTGTTCAACGCCCTGACCAAGGCGGGGGCGCTCGCCGCCAACTACCCCTTCGCCACCATTGAGAAGAACGTCGGGGTGGTGCCGCTTCCCGACGCGCGGCTCGAAAGGCTCGCCCAGGTCTTCAAGAAGGGCGACCGCGTTCCGCCGATCGTGCCCACCCACGTCGAGTTCGTGGACATCGCCGGGCTGGTGCGGGGGGCGCACAAGGGGGAGGGGCTCGGCAACCAGTTCCTCGCACACGTGCGCGAGGTGGCGGCGATCGCCCACGTGATCCGCGCCTTCGAGGACGCGAACGTGGTCCACGTCGAGGGCTCGGTGGACCCGCTTCGGGACGTGGAGACGATCGAGACCGAGCTCGCCCTCGCCGATCTCGGGGTGCTTGAGCGCCGGCTTGAAAAGCTCAAGAAAAGCGCCCGGGTGAACAAGGAGGACCGGGAGGAGCTTGGGCTTCTTGAGCCCCTTTACGACTGGCTCGCGGAGGGCAAGTCGCTGAGGCGCTTTCCCCTCCCCGAAGGCGAGGCGGGGAAAAAGCTAAAATCGCTTTTCCGCCAACTCGGGCTGATCACCGCCAAGCCCCTGATCTACGTCGCCAACGTCTCCGAGGCCGACCTGCCCGAGGGCGAAGGGAACCCCTACGTCGAGGCCCTAAGGAAGCGGGCCCGGGAAGAGGGGGCCGAGCTCGTGGTGGTTTCGGCCAAGCTCGAGGCCGAGCTCGCCGAGCTTCCCGAAGAGGAGGCGAGGGAGCTCCTTTCCGCCTACGGGCTCAAGGAGCCCGGGCTCTTCCGCCTGGTGCGCACTGCCTACCGGGCGCTCGACCTCATCACCTTCTTCACCGCTGGCGAAAAGGAGGTCCGGGCCTGGACAGTGCGGCAGGGTACCAAGGCCCCCGAGGCCGCCGGCGAGATCCACTCCGACATGGAGCGGGGCTTCATCCGGGCCGAGGTCATCCCCTGGGAAAAGCTCGTCGAGGCCGGGGGCTGGGCCCGGGCCAAGGAGCGGGGCTGGGTGCGGACCGAGGGCAAGGACTACGAGATGCAGGACGGCGATGTGATGCACGTGCTCTTTAGCGTTTAGGAAAGGGGTGGGGTGTGGCGAGCCGGAAGGACGGACGCGGGGCGCTCGAGATGCGGTCCCTCAAGATCACCCCGGACTACGCCGAGTTCGCCGAGGGCTCGGCGCTCGTGGAGCTGGGGAAGACGCGGGTTTTGGTGACGGTGACCCTGGCCGAGGGGGTGCCGCGGCACGTGGGCCGGCGGGCGGGCTGGCTGATGGCGGAGTACAACCTCCTGCCCCGCTCGACTCGGGTGCGTACCCAGCGCGAACGGCAGAAGCTGGGCGGCCGCACCCAGGAGGTGCAACGCTTTCTGGGCCGGGCCTTTCGCGCCGCCCTCGATTTGAAGGCCCTCCCCGGGCGCACGGTGGTGATCGACGCCGACGTGCTCCAGGCCGACGGGAGCACCCGGGTGGCGAGCCTGCTCGGGGGCTACGCCGCCCTTTACCTCGCGCTTGACCGCATGCTGAAAGAGGGCGAGCTCGAGGACTGGCCGCTTTTGCCCTTCGCCGCCGTGAGCCTCGTCTGGCAGGGGAACGACCGGATCCTCCTTGACCCCACCCAGGTCGAGGACGAGAACGCCCACGCCGACCTCACCGTGGTGGCCACCGACGAGGGCGGGATCATCGAGGTACACGGCGGGGGCGAGGGGCGGCCGGTGCCGCTTGGCGTCTACCGGCGGATGGTGGACCTGGCGCTCGAGCGCATTCCCGCCCTGGTGCGCGAGGTGCACCGGCAGATCAGGCCTGCTTCCCGCTAGTCCGCCGGGCGTGCTTTTCCACCCAGGCGGGGATCTCCGCTTTGGGCATGGCGGCGGCAATGAAAAAGCCCTGCAGGTAGCGGTAGCCGAGCTCGGCCAGACGGGCGGCCTGGGCGGCGGTCTCCACCCCTTCGGCGATGGCCTCGAAACCCAGCTCGGCGGCAAGCATCCGGATTCCTGAGGCGATGGCGGCGTCGGTCTTGGAGGTGTCCACTCGCTGGATGAAGATCCGGGGCACCTTGAGGAAGGAGAGCGGCAGCGTGCGGACCCGCTCGATCGAGGAGTACCCGGTGCCGAAGTCGTCCACCGCAAGCCGCACCCCGAGCCGGTGGAGCCTTTCCAGGGCGGCCTCCCCCCGGGGTTCGAGGAAGGCGGACTCGGTGACCTCTATCACAAGCCTGCTCGGGGGGATCTCGTAGGCGATCAGGAGGTCGCGGAGTAGGGGCAGGAGATCGCCGTGGTTGAGGCTTGGGGGTGCGAGGTTGACGCTGGCGGAGAGCTTGAGCCCCGCTTCTCGCCACTCGGCCAGGTCGGCGACGACCTGCTCCAGGATCAGCCGGTCGAGCTCGAAGGCGAGGCCGACCTCTTCAGCGAGCGGGACGAAGGTCGCCGGGCTCACCTGCCAGCGGGCCAGCGCCTCGACCATCAATACTTCGCCGCTCGCTCGGTCGAGGATCGGCTGGTAGTAGGGGCGGATCGCCCGCTCCTCGATGGCCCGGACCAGGGCGCGCTCGAGCGCGGCCCGGCCCTTCACCGCCTGGTCGCTCTTGGGCTCGAAGAAGACCACCGCCTCACCCTGCTTCTTGGCCTGGTACATGGCGATGTCGGCCTTGCGCAGAAGCTCGGCGATGTTTTCGCCGTCGCTCGGGAAGAGGGCGATACCCACGCTGGCCGAGAGGCGGTAGGTCTCCTCGCCGATGGTGATGGGCTCGGCCAGCGTGCGCTGCACCCGGTGCGCGACCTTGAGGGCGACCTCGCCGCTTCCCTCCAAAAGCACCACGAACTCGTCGCCCCCGTAGCGGGCGAGCAGGTCGCGGCTGCGGGTCGCCTGGCGCAGCCGGCGGGCGGCCTCCACCAGCACCCGGTCGCCGACCGCGTGCCCCAAGGCGTCGTTGATCTGCTTGAAGCGGTTGAGGTCAAGGTAAAGTAGGGCCACCCGTACCTGACGCCGGGCGGCGGCGTCGAGCACCGCCTGGCCCCACTCGAAGAGGCCGCGCCGGTTTAAGAGGCCGGTCAGCTCGTCAGTGATCGCCTGGGCGCGGAGGCGCTCCTTGAGCTCGAGCCGCTCGAGGGCGCTCCCGAGCAACACCCCCACCTCCTCCAGGAGCTCGGACTCCTCAGTTGCCAGGGGGCTGGGCTCGGGGGCGGCCACCGCCAGCGCGCCCCGGACCCGGTCGCCGCTTTTGATCGCCACCGCCACCACCGAGCGGTAGCCGAGAAGCTGGGCGGCTTCGGCGAAGGCGTAGCGGGGGATCCGGCGCACGTCGGGAATGACCACCGAGCGACCGGCGGAAAGCGCCTGCCCCGCGCCGGTCTTGGCCCAGTCGAGGCGATCGAGGTCGAAGGCACGCACCACCTTTCCGTGGTGGACGATGGCGAGCTTGCCGTCTCCGAGGGGGGCGAGGTCGTAGCCGGGCACCCCCAGCTTCCAGACCAGGGGGCGGAAACCCTGAGGGGTGCGTTCCCAAACCATGGCGAGCAGGTACCCCCCGGCCTCGACGGCCGCCGCCAACGCCCCTTCCAGGAGCTCCTCGGCGTGGGCGGCGTTGGCAGCCTGGAGGCCGACGTGCCCGAGGAAGCGGAGCGCCCGCTCGCGGAAGGCGTGGATCCGGGTGCGCCGCTCGATCCAGCCGGCGGTGACCGCCACCAGGGCGGCCGCCGGCAGGAGGGTGAGAAGGTCGGTCCAGGGGTGGCCCTCGAGGTAAAGGGGCACCGCGGTCAAAAGGCCAAGGAGCGCCCCCAGCCGGGGCCCGAGCATCCAGCCCAGGGGAGCCAGCCAGAAGACCGCGAAGACCGGGGCGGCTTCGCCAAAGACCTCGCGCAGGCGGGGGAAGAAGGCGAAAAAGGCGAGGGCGAGCCCGAGGCCGACGGCAAGCCAGACCCGCTTCCGTCGCATGTTCCCCTAGTCTAGCACCCCCTCGGCGGTAAGCTAGGAACGGATGCAGGTCTTTCTCGCCACCACCAATCCCGGCAAGCTCCGGGAGCTGAAACGCGGCCTCGCCCCCCTCGGGTGGACCTTCGTGACCCCGGACGAGCTTCCCTACACGCCCCCCGAGGAGACCGGAATGAGCTTCGAGGACAACGCGATGCTCAAGGCGGCGGCCGCCGCCAAGCAGACCGGGTTGCCCTCGCTCGCCGACGACTCCGGCCTCGAGGTTGACGCCCTCGGCGGCGAGCCCGGGGTCTACTCCGCCCGCTTCGGGGGGTTCAAGCGTGACGTCGAGCGCAACCTCTACTTGCTCGAGCGGCTCAAGGGGGTGCCCCTCGAGGAGCGCACCGCCCGCTTCGTCGCCGTGCTCGTGCTCGCCTATCCCGACGGCCACCTCGAGGTCTACCGCGGCGAGACCGAGGGGCTGATCCTCGAGGCGCCCCGGGGCCACCTTGGTTTCGGCTACGATCCCCTCTTCTTCGTCCCCGAGGCGGGGCGCACCTTTGCCGAGATGCTCCCGGATGAGAAGGCCCGCTACTCCCACCGGGGCAAGGCGATCCGGGCCCTGCTCGAGGCTTGGAAGGACGGGCCGCCGCCCCGGGAGATCCGGCCCATGGAGTGAGGGGGCTCGTCCGTGGTAAGGTGATGGTAAGGCGATGGTAAACACGATCTTGCTCGAGCTCAGGAGCGAACGCGGGAGGATCGACGCCCGGCGCGTCGCCGAGTTCTTGCAGGTGAGCGTGCATCAGGTGGCCCGAGCGGTGGGGACGAGCCGCCAGCTCCTCTACCAGTACCCCGACGCTCCCAAGATCCAGGCGCGGGCCGCCGAGCTCGAGCGCATTCTGGCCACCCTTATCGAGCTCTACGGCAGCGAGGAGGCCGCCCGCGCCTGGCTCAAGACCCCGAGTCCCCTCTTTGGGGGCAAGTCGGCGTGGGAACTGATCCAGACCGAGCCCCGGGGGCTCGAGGCGGTGGGGATGGTGGTACAAAACCTCAAAGAGGGCATCCCGTTATGAACGGATCTTGTTTGGATACGGCCCTGGCGCTGGCCGGGGCCGTTTCGCGTTCGGGGACCGCCTACCGGTTGGTCCCCAAACGCTACGCCGATCCCCGGAACCTGCTCTCCGGCGCGGGGGCGGCCCGGAAAGGCGGACGCTGGAACCCGCCCGGCGTGCCCGCGGTCTACCTGAGCGAGGACGCGGCCTTGGCGGTTCGGGAGGTGGGGTACGCTCTGAGCCTGGGTGGGCGGTTCCGGGGTTTTCCCAAGCCGCCGATGGTGCTCTTTTCGGTGCGGTTTGCCCTCTCGGGGTTGCTCTTGGTGGATGCGCGCTTTGCTGAGAGGGCGTGCACGAGCCTCGAGGCGCTATTGCGTACCGACTTTGCAGGGGTGCTGGCTTCGGGCCGGGTTCCCGTTTCGATGCGCGTGGGAGAGGCTGCCCATAAAGCGGGTTTCGAGGGGCTCTTGGTGCCAAGCGCCCGGGATTTTCGTGGGTACAACCTGGTGGTCTTTCCCGATCGGCTCCGCACCGGCTCGTATCTAGATGTGCAGTCTCACAACGTTGTTCACCTTAAGCCCTAAACGTGAGACAGGGGCTTGGTTGCCCAGACTGGAGTGCGGCCGGTGCCAGTTGTAGTAGTGAAGCCATTTGGGAAGGTGGGCATCCCGCTCATCGGAACTTCGGTAGGCG
>WFXV01000183.1 GCA_015490435.1 Thermaceae bacterium | reverse complement strand
CCCCGGTCCCCTACGCCTTTCCCACCCTGCGGAGTGGGGGCAAGCGGGTGGTGGTGATGGACTTCGGAATCAAACACGCGATCGTCGAGCAGCTCGGGGCCTTGGGCTTCGAGGTCATCGTGGTCCCGGGCAAGGCCGACGCCGCCCACATCCTGGCGCTCGAGCCCCACGGCCTATTGGTCTCGAACGGTCCCGGCGACCCCTTCGGTCCCACCTACGCCCACGAGACTTTGAGGAAGCTCATCGGCCAGCTTCCGATCTTCGGGATCTGCCTCGGCCACCAACTCCTCGCCATCGCCGCTGGGGGGCGGACCTACAAGATGAAGTTCGGCCACCGGGGGGCGAACCACCCGGTGAAGAGCCTGCTCGACGGCTCGATCGAGATCACCAGCCAGAACCATGGGTACGCGGTGGAGCTCGAGTCCTTGAAGGACTTCAAGGCCACCCACGTCAACCTGAACGACGGCACCCTCGAGGGCATGACCCACGTGCACTATCCGGTCTTCTCGGTGCAGTACCACCCCGAGGCGAGCCCCGGTCCCCACGATTCCCGGTACCTATTCCAGCGCTTCCTCGAGGAGGTGGAGGCGTTCCACGCTGGGAAAAGCTCGTCTGGGAAGGCATTTCGGGATAAGTTCGGGGTGTAGAGGAAGACTTTTTTATCACATGTTTGACGGATCCTTTGGTTGTCGCCCCCCGATGCCTTTAAATGGAGGATTCCTATAGTCATGTTCCCAAGTCACCAGGACTTGAGGACTCTCAATTTGCAAAATGGGCGTCAATTGCGGGGAATGGGTGTGAGTGAGCAAGTAAATCCACAATAAGTTGTGGATTTTTAAGTTTGGAGCTCCTCTTCCCTAAAGAAGAGCGCGATTTCACGCGCCGCGTCCTCGGCGGAGGCCGAGCCGTGGATGACGTTTTCGTCGATGGTAAGGGCAAAGTCGCCGCGGATCGTACCGGGGAGGGCGTCCGCGGGGTTGGTGGCGCCCATCATCTTGCGGAGTTCCTTGATGACCCCGGGACCCTCGAGCACCATCGTCACCACCGGCCCCGAGGTGATGTATTCCACCAGGGGCTTGAAGAAGGGCTTTTCCTTGTGCTCGGCGTAGTGCTCCTCGGCGAGGTCGAAGGAGACCCGCATGAGCTTCATGGCCACGATCTTGAAGCCTTTTTTCTCAAACCGGGAGAGGATCTCGCCCACCAGACCGCGGCGGACGCCGTCGGGCTTGATCATGCAGAAGGTGCGCTCCATAGCGAGGACATTTTACCCGCGGTGCGGCTGGTAAGGCGGATAGTCCACCATCGGACAGCAGATTTTCAACCACGCATCAGTTCCCAGCCCTCGCGGGCGCGGCGGGCGGCGTCGAGGCGGAAGACCGCGTTTAAGAGGCCGAGGTGGGAAAAGCCCTGGGGGAAGTTGCCAAGGAGTTCGAAGGTTTCGGGGTGGACTTCCTCGGAGAAAAGGCGCAGGGGGTTCGCCACCTGGAGGATCGCCTCCAGGGCGGCGCGGGCTTCCTTGAGGCGCCCGGCGAGGGTGAGCGCGTCCACCAGCCAAAAGGAGACGAGCAGGAACGCGCCCTCGGGGTCATCGATGCCGTCCTCGGCGGGGGGGTAGCGGTAGAGGAAGGGATAGCGCCCGGCGGCGAGGTGCTCGACGATGGCCTTTCGGGTCTGTTCGAAGCGGCGGTCGCCGGCGGGGAGGAAGCCCACCTCGGGCATGATCAGGACCGAGGCGTCGAGCACGTCGCTGCCGTAAGCCTGGGTAAAGGCGCCGACCTTGGGGTTCCAGGCCCGCTCCATCACCTCGGCGTGGATGTGGGCGATCTCCCGGGCCCAGTCCTCGAGCGGGGCGTTGAGCCCGAGCTTGAGCGCGAGCTGGGTGGCGCGGTCGAGGGCGACCCAGGCCCAGACCTTGGAGTAGGTGTAGTGCTTGGGCTCGGTGCGGGCCTCCCAGATGCCGTAGTCGGGTTCGCGCCAGCGGGCGCGGACCACCTCGACCAGCTCGGCGAGCTTTTCCCACTCGGTGACGGTGAGCACGCCCCCGTAGCGGTCGTAGCGGAGGGCGGCGTCGAGCAGGCTGCCGTAGATGTCGAGCTGGAACTGCTGGGCGGCGGCGTTGCCCACCCGGACCGGGCGGGAATCGCGCCAACCGCGAAGGGGCAGCTCGCGCTCGGGGATCTCACGCTCCCCGTGGATGCCGTAGAGGACCTGGAGCTCGGCGCCGTGTTCCAGGACCTGTTGCAAGAGCCAGTCGAAGTAGGCGGTGCCCTCCTCGGTGTAGCCGGCCTGGAAGAGCACACGGAGGACGAAGGCGGAGTCGCGCACCCAGGTGTAGCGGTAGTCCCAGTTGCGGCTGCCCCCGGGCCACTCCGGGAGGCTGGTCGTGGGGGCGGCGACGATGGCCCCGGTGGGCTCGTAGATGAGGAGTTTCAGGGTGAGGAGGCTCCGCTCCACCCACTCGCGGTAGCGGCCCTGGTACTTGAGCTTGTCGATCCAGCTCCGCCAGAACTCACGGGTGAGCCAGAGCTGGCGGGAGGGTTGGTAGGAGCGGACCGGGTGGACCTGAGCCGCGCCCCAGTCGGCGACCAGCCAGGCTTCGTCACCGGCGTCGAGCACGAAGCGGCCGCGGGCGCGGGTGCCCTCGACCCGCATCGGCACCTCGGTGGCGAGGGCGATCTGGCCGCCCCGGGGGTGACTGGCGTGCACGCCGTGCTCGGCGGATTCGAGCACCGCTGCGCTGAGCCCGTAGTTGAAGCGCGGCTCGAAGAGGATCTCCATCTCCACGCTGCCGGCCACCCCCTCGACCAGGCGGTGGATCTCGGCGGTGGGCACTTTTCGCCCCGGGACGTAGGGCATGAAGTCGCGTACCCGGGCGACCCCCGAGGCGGTGACGAACTCGGTGACCAGGATGTTGGTGCCGCGCTCGTAGTACTGGCGGGAGCGGAACGGACCCGCGGGGCGGACCGCGAAGGTACCGGCGGCGGGGTCGAGGATCGCGGCGAAGACCGCCTCGGAGTCGAAGTCGGGGAGGCAGGCCCAGTCGATCTGGCCGTCGGCGCCTACCAGGACGGCGGTGCGGTTGTCGCCGATCAGGCCGTAGGCCTCGAGGGGTTTGAACTCTGGCGGGTTCTGGGGGTCGAAGCGGAAGGGGTGGTTTTCGTAGCCGTGGGGGAGCGTGAAGCCTACTTTAGCCTCCACCGGTCGCCCTCCTTTACGCCGTGCCGCCGGAACCAGCCCTGGTTGACCTCGAGCGCCTGCCGGTAGGCGACGCCGGGGTGGTAGCTGGGGCAGGGGTCCTTCGAGCAGGGCTCCATGTCGAGGATCCGGAGAATCTTGCCGTTTTGGTCCGCGAAGGCGATGGAGAGGGGGATCAGGGTGTTTTTCATCCAAAACGGCGAGCCCGTGGCCTGGGGGAAGAGGAAGAGCATGCCCTGGTCCTCGGGCAGGGACTCGCGGAACATGAGTCCCCTTTGCCAGGCCTCGGGGGTCGAGGCGATCTCGACCTTGAGCACGACGGGGCCCTTCGCGGTTTCGATCACCAGCTCGTGGAGGGGCGGTGTCCCAATCCCTTGTGCGCGCTGGCCGAGCAACACGTGGCCGAGCGCCGCCACCACCAGGACGATGGCGAGCAGGAAGGCCGCTAGCCGGACCACGCCTTTTCCACCGCCCTTTCCACCGAACGCCAGACGCGTTCGAGCGGCCGGTTGGCGTCGATCACGCGAAAACGCTCGGGTTCGGCCTCGGCGAGCGCCAGATACCCCTCGCGCACCCGCCGGTGGAAATCGAGGTCCTCCCTTTCCAGTCGGTCGGTGCGGCCGCTTCGCCGGAGCCCCTCCTCCGGATCGAGGTCGAGCAGGATCGTGAGGTCGGGGACGAGCCCTCCGGTCGCCCCCTCAGTGGCGGCCTTCATCCAGGCGAGCGAAAGCCCCCGGCCGTAGCCCTGGTAGGCATAGGAGGAGTCGGCGTAGCGGTCGGCGATTACCACCTTGCCCTCAAGGAGCGCCGGCCGGATCACCCTCTCCACGTGCTCCGCTCGGTCGGCGAGGTAGAGGAGGAACTCCGCCCTCGCCCCCATGGGTTGGTTGAGCAAGAGCGCGCGGATGGCGCCGCCGAGCTCGGTGCCTCCGGGCTCCCGGGTCTGGACCACCTCCGCCCCCCGCTCTGCGAACCAGCGGGCAAGGCGCTGGGCCAGGGTGGTCTTGCCGGCGCCCTCGGGGCCTTCCAGGCTAAGGAAAAAACCCTTCTTCATAGGCCGGTCGGATGGTCGAGGAAGGTCCAGGGGAGGCCGAACTCGGCCTCGAGCTTTTCCGCCAGCGCCTTCACCCCGAAGGTCTCGGTGTCGTAGTGCCCGGCATAGATCACGTTGATCCCCCACTCGAAGGGTTCGTGGAAGGCGGCGTGCTTGGGTTCGCCGGTGATCAGGAGGTCGAGCTTTTCAAGGGCGGCATCCTTGATGAAGGAGGAGCCCGAACCGGTGACCACCGCCGCGGTCTTGATCAAATCTGACCCCCCTTGGTGTACGAGCGCCTGCATTCCGGTGAGGCGGCCCAGGAGGTCGGCGACGTCGTGGAGGCGCTGGGCGGTGGGGAAGGTTCCTTTGAGCCCGATGGCCACGCCCTGGTAGCGACCAAAGGGAGCGAGATCGGCAAGGCCCAAAGCGCGGGCGAGGACCGCGTTGTTGCCCACCTCGGGGTGGACGTCGAGCGGCAAGTGGGCGGCATAAAGGCTGATTCCCGCTTCAAAAAGCCGCGAAAGGCGCCTTTTCATGGGCCCGATCACCGGCTCGACCTGCCCCCAGAAGAGGCCGTGGTGCACGATCAGGAAGTCCACGCCCTGAAGCGCGGCGTCCTCGAAGGTCTTGAGGCTCGCGTCCACCGCCGCCCCGACCTTCTGTACCTCCGGCTTTCCCTCGACCTGGAGGCCGTTTAAGCTCGCGTCCGGGATCTCGTCGATCTTGAGGTAGGCGTCCAGCCAGCGGACCAGTTCGTCGCGGTTCATCTCGCCTAGTCTACGCGGGTCGGGGCTCGCCGGATGAAGAAGATCGCCAGAGCGAAAAGCAGCACCGCTACCGAAAGAAGCCCGAGCTCGCTGAGCAGGGCGAGGAACTTGGGGCTTTTGAGGTCGAACTCCGCCACTCCCTCGGCGGTGATCACGAGCAGCCGGCGTACGCTCGCGATGATGCCGATGATCAAAAAGGGTTCGGCCTCGATCGTGCCCTCGCGGGCGAAGCGGACCACGGTGTATATGACTTCCGCGAGCATCAGGGCGAGGAGCACCCGGTCGAGGAGGTGGATGATCCCGGCGGGGTAGTCGCCGTGGACCACCGCCAGGAGGCCCTCCCAGGCGGCGAAGACCAGGATCAACGCGGCGGCGGCCGCGAGCAGGAGCCCGGCGGAGAGGTAGATTGCCGCTTCCAGACGCTCCAGGGTTCGGTAAAGCCGCTCCCGCATGGGTCTAGGCCGATTCTATCCCGAAGGCCCGGCGGACCTCGGCGGCCTCGTCCCAGGGAAGGACCGCGTTCGCCCGCTCGAGGGTGCGTTCGTGCCCCTTGCCGGCGAAGAGGACGGTGTCCCCGGGACGGGCGAGCCGGGCGGCGAGGCGGATCGCCTCCCGGCGGTCGGGCTCGAGGTGGAACTCGGCCCCGCCCTCTCGGGCGCCGGCGGCGAGCTCGGCGAGGATCGCCTCGGTGGGCTCGCCCCGGCTATCCTCCTCGGTGAAGATGGCAAGGTCGGCGAGGCGGGCGGCGGCCGCGCCCAGGGGCCGGCGCTTGCCGGGGTCCCGTTCCCCCGCGGCCCCGACCACCACGAGGAGCCTTCCCTCGGTGGTGGGGCGCAGGGCCTTGAGGGCCTTTTCGAGGGCCCCCGGGGTATGGGCGAAATCCACCACCAGCCGCACCGGTCGGGCCGCGATGACCTGCATCCGCCCCGGTACCCCGGGGAAATGGGCAAGCGCCTCGGCGGCCTCGGGCAGGGAATGGCCGAGCGCCTTCAGGGCAGCAAGCGCGGCCAATGCGTTTTCCACGTTGTAGGCGCCGATCATGGGAAGGGCGACCGGGATCGCTTGCCCTTCGGACACCAGCGAAAAGCGAAGCCCCTCCGGGCCTTCCTCGACGTGCTTGGCGAAGACCGCGCCACCCTCACCGTAGGCCAGGTGGGGGCGGTCAAAAAGGCGGCGGGCGTAGGGGCAGCCGGCGTTCAGGACGCTATAGGGGGCTCGTCGGACGAGCGCCGCCTTGGCCTCGAAGTAGCCCTCCATGTCGCCGTGGTAATCGAGGTGTTCGGGGGCCAGGTGGGTCCAGACCGCGAGGTCGTAGTCCACGTCGGCCACCCGGTGCTGGGCCAGGGCGTGGGAGCTGGTCTCGACCACCGCGTGGGTGAGGCCCCGGTCCCGGATCTCGGCGAGCACGGCCTGGAGCTCGGGGGCCTCGGGGGTGGTGAAGTGGCCCTCGGGGAAGCGCCACGCGTCGCCAAACGCGTAGCCCACCGAGCTGATGAGGCCCGCCGGGGTCCCAAGGGCATTCAGGAGGTAATGGATGAAGTGGCTCGTGGTGGTCTTGCCGTCGGTGCCGGTGACCCCGATCACCTTGAGCGCCCTCGAGGGGTGGCGGTAAAAGGTGGCGGCGAGCGCCGAAAGCGCCCGGCGGGCGTTTTCCACCCGGGCGTAGGGGACCGGGAGGGTGAGGGGGGCTTCCCCCACCACCGCGATCGCGCCCCGGCGAAGGGCGTCCTCGATGAAGGCGTGGCCGTCGTGGCGCTGGCCCTTGAGGGCAACGTAGACGAAGCCCGGTTTGACCTTGCGGGAGTCGTGGGTGACGCCCGAGACCGGAAGGGGCGGGGCCTTTTGGCCAAGGGTGGAAAAGAGCTGGGCGAGGTCCATGCTAGCGGCGCACGGTCAGGGTGACCTCGACCTCGACCCGCTTGCCGTCCCGCCAGAGGGTGAGCTTGACGCGGTCGCCGGGGCGGTAGCGGGCGATCTCCTGGATGACCTCGAAGCGGTTCTTCACCGGTTTGCCGTTCACCGCCAGGATGACGTCGCCCAAAGCCACGAGCTTGCCGAACTGGTCGCGTTCGGCCCCCTTGAGCCCGGCCCGGGCGGCGGGGGAGTCGGGCTCGACCCGCTCGACCATCGCCCCGTTCACCCCCACCAGGCCGAGGGCCTTTAGGAGCAAGGGGTCGAGCTCGGCGAGGTCCACCAAGGTGACCCCGAGCCAGCCCCGCTGGGGAAGGCCGTACTTTTCCAGGTCCTCGATGCTTTGTTTGGCCAGGCTCGCGGGGATTGCCATGCCGATACCGGAAAGCCCGCTCGGTCCACCGAGCACCGCGTCCACCACCCCCATCACCCGGCCGGCGGAGTTCAGCAGGGGGCCGCCCGAGCTTCCCGGGGCGACGTGGGCGTCGGTATAGATCACCTGGTAGATCTCGATCCCGATCTCGCCGCCGAGCTGGGCGGCGTCCTCGAAGGGGCCGACCCCGGCCACTACCCCTAGAGAGACCAGGTTGAGCCGGCCGTAGGGGGAGGAGATCAAGATCGCGGTCTGGCCGGCGAGGGGCGGGTCGTCGCTGAAGCGGAGCACCGCCGGGGCGCTGCCCTCGATCTCGAGGATCGCGAGGTCGAGGCCCTTGTCCACGGCGAAGACCCGGGCGGGGTGGGCCTCGCCGCTGGCGGTGACCACGGTGAGTTTCTCCAGCCCCTCGACGACGTGGTAGTTGGTGAGGATGCGGTGGGGGGCGTAGAAGAAGCCCGAGCCCCAGACCGGTTCGCCGCCCTCGCTGTAGCTCGCCTGCCCCTGCACCCGGACCACCGCCGGCAGGGCCGCCTCCACCACCCGCACCCGAGCGATCTCGGCGTAGTCGGTTCCCTGGGCGAGGGCGGGAAGGACGAGGAGGACGGCGAGGAAGAGACTCCTCATCGTTCCAAAGTATACGGGCTGGCGCCAGGCCGCCGGGGTCAGTAGGCGCGGGAGGGCCGGTTACATCACTTCGGGCGCTGGCACCCCGAGGAGGGATAGGCCCTGCCGGAGCGTCTCCTTGACCACGAGGACGAGCCTCAGCCGGAGCTCCCGGAGCCCCTCGGTAGCGGTAAGCACCGGGGTCGCGGGCTGGCCGTTTTCCTTGGCGTTGTAGTAGGCGTTCCAGGCGGCGGCGAGGTCCAAAAGGTAGGCCGCGAGCAGGTGGGGGGTGGGCTCGGCGGCGCTTTTTTCCACCGCCTCGGGAAAACCGAGGAGGGCCTTCGCGAGCTCGGCCTCGTAGGGGGTAGCGGCCCTTTCCGCCCCTTCGGGGAGGGGGGCTTCGGGGTCGAGGCCCTTTTCCCGGGCCTTCCGCAGGATCGAGGCCGCCCGGGCGTGGGCGTATTGCAGGTAGGGGCCGGCGTCACCCTCGAAGGAGAGCGCCTGGTCCCAGCGGAAGTCGATCTGCCGCCGGGGCTCGGTCTTCACCATGGCGAAGCGGATCGCGCCGATCCCGACCTGCTCGGCGGCGAGCTCGGGGTCGGGGTGGTCAGGGTTTTTCTCGGCGACGATCATTCGGGCCCGGGCCACCGCCTCCTGGATGAGCGCGTCCACGCTGATCACGTGGCCCTTGCGGCCGGAAAGCGGCTTGCCCTCGAGGAGGACGGTCTCGTAGGCGAGGTGGACGTGGGCCTGGGCCAGGTCTTCGCGGCCGAGGGCGGAAAGCGCCGCCTTCAGGACCTGCTGGGGGTAGCTTTGGCGTACGTCGATGACGTTGATGGTGGCGCTTGCCTTGCCGAAGGGCATGGGCTTGCCCTCGGGGTGGCTGGTGTAAAGCGCCCTTCCGCTTGGCTGGGTGTCGTAGGGCTTGAACTTGAGGCCCTCGAGGAGGCCCATCTTCCAAAACTGCAGGGCGATGTCCTTGGCGGTGTAGGTGGCGGTGCCGTCGGAGCGGACGAGGACGAGGTAGGGGTCTTCGAGGCCGGGGATGAACTTCGAGGTGTCGAAGACCAGGGCACCTTGGTACTTGCCCTCTTCGGGTGCGAAGACGTAGGGGGTCTTCTTGAGGAGGGCGAGGGCCTTTTCCAAAAGCCCTTCCCGCACGATGTCCGACTCCCAAAGCAGCACGTCGTACTCGGCACCGAGCCGCCACATGGTGGCGAGCTGGGCGCGGAGGATCTTCTCGATCTCGTCCCGGAGCTCGCCGGCCTCGAGGCGCTTGAGCACGGCGCGGATCTCGGGCTCGAGCGCTTCCTTCTTCCCTTCCTCGGCGAGCTCCTGGTGCAGCCGCACGTAGAGCCGGCCGGCGTAGTGGTCGTACTTTTCGCCCTCCTTCGGGGGCTCCGCGTAGCGCTGAATGGCAAAAAGGCTCTCCGCCGCCTGGCGGCCGGTGTCGTCGATGTAGTTTTCCACCTCGACATCGAAGCCCGCGTAGTCCAGGATGCGGGCGACCGCGTCGCCGAGGGCGACGTTCCTTAGGTGGCCGATGTGGAGCTCCTTGTTCGGGTTCACCGAGGTGTGCTCCACCGCCACCTTGCCCGGCCGCTTGGGGAAGGGCGCGGGCGGGGTGTTCGCAGCCCGGGCCAAGTAGGCGGGTTCGTAGGCGAAGTTCAAAAAGCCACCTACCGGGATGACCTCCCGCACCCCAGGGACGGGGGGGAGCAGGGCGGCGAGCTCCTCGGCGA
>WFXV01000182.1 GCA_015490435.1 Thermaceae bacterium | reverse complement strand
TCCTCGCAGAGGCCCTCGAAGGTGAGGCGGACCGCCTCCAGGCGGACCTTGGGGTTTTGCGCCTGGGCTTTTTCCAGCAGGTGGGGGAGCTCGAGCTCCAGGTCCACCACCGCGCCGCAGGCCCGGCAGACCAGGTGGGCGTGGGGGTGGGCGAAGGCGTCGTAGCGGGTGGCCCCGCCGGTGTGGAGGGCGAGCACCTTGCCCTCCTTCACAAGCGCGTCCAGGGTGCGGTAGACCGTGCCCAGGCTGATCGAGGGCACCCTCTTCTTGACCTCCTGGTAGATCCAGGCGGCGTCGGGGTGGCTTCGGGTACTCTTCAAGACCTCCATCACCGCTCGCCGCTGGCGGGTCATTCTACGCATCGGCATCGAGGGCCTCCTTCAGGATGGCCTCGCCGCCCTGGTCCAGGATGTCGGCGGCGAGTTCCTCGCCGAGCTCGGCCGCCTCCTCCGGGGGGCCGGCGATCTCGCCCCGGATGAGCTCGCTGCCGTCGGGGGCGGCAACCACCCCCTCAAGCCGGAGCTCGCCCTCCTCCAGGTAGGCGAGCGCCCCGGCGGGGGCGAGGCAGCCGGCCCCGAGCCGGGCGAGGAAGGCCCGCTCGGCGGTGACCCGGAGCTGGGTCTCGCGGTGGTTCAGGGAGTAGGCGAGCTCCTCGGCGAGGTCGTCCCCGAGCCGGACCTCGAGGGCGAGCGCCCCCTGCCCCGGCGCCGGCAGCACGATCTCGGGGTCCAGGAACTCGTCGATGCGGTTCCTGAGGTCGAGCCTGAGGAGCCCGGCGGCGGCGACCACGATGGCGTCGAACTCGCCGGTCCCGAGGAGCTTGAGCCGGGTGTCCACGTTGCCCCGGAGCGGCACCACCTCGAGGTCGGGCCGGTAGGCGAGGAGCTGGGCCTTCCGGCGCACCGAGCTGGTCCCCACGCGCGCGCCCTTCGGGAGCTGGTCCAGGCGCCGGGCGGTGTTCCGGCCCACCAGCGCGTCCCGGGGATCCACCCGGCGGGGAATCGAGGCCACCTTGAGCCCCTGGGGGGTCTGGGTGGGCAGGTCCTTGAGCGAGTGCACGGCGATGTCGATCTCGCCCTCTAGGAGCGCCCGCTCGATCTCCTTGACGAAGATGCCCCGCTCCCGGGGGTCGGCCCCGCGGTCGCCCGAGGTGGTGAGGGTGCGGATGGTGAACTCGGTCTCCGGCCACTGCTCCTTGAGTCGCTCGACGACCCAGCGGGTCTGGGCAAGCGCCAGCTGGCTCCCGCGGGTACCTAGGATGACCGCGCGCATACGGCCCCCATGATACGAAAGCGCTAGCGGCCGGGGGGGAGCAGGGTCAAGCGGTCGCCGGTCTTGAGCCGGGTGTCGAGTCCCTTTAGGTAGCGGGCGTCCCGGCCCCCGACCAGCACGGTCCAGCGGGGCTTCAGGGCGTAGACGAAGGCCTCCTCCATCCAAAGCCCCTCCTCCACCGCCACCGGCTCGGCCTCGAGCGCCTGGTCGGCGAGGGCGGGCTCGAAGGCGAAGACCTTCTCGAGCGCCTCGCGCAGGGTGCCGTGGACCAGCCGGACCTCGAGGGGCTCGGGCAGGGCCGGCCGGGCGATCCCGAGGGCCTCGAACTGGACCACCACCCGCCCCTGGGAGAGCGCCATGGCGGCCTCGAACCCCTGCCGCATCACCTCCTCCTGGGCGGTGAGGTAGGCGGCCCATAGGCCCACGCGGTCCTTCTCCACCACGGTGCTGAAGGCGTTCAGCACGTAGGCGTAGGCCATCGAGACCCACTCCGGGGGCACGAAGCGCTTCTCCGGCCCGTAGCCGGCGTGGATCCGGCCGGCCTGGTGCAGGTAGCGGGCGAACTCGCGGCTGGTGTCCACCCCGATGGTGCGCCCCATCCAGGCGGAGAAGAAGGTGCGGCGGATCCTGAGCTCGTCCTCCGGGACCCGGGACTCCCAGCCGAGCGCTCTGGCGGTGTCGGGAAAGCGGGAGAGCGCGTCGTAGGCGGCCTTGATCCAGTCGGCGGCGTGCTCGAGGAGGGGCTCGGCGTCGAGGTACATCCGCCGCTTGGCGGCGTCGTCGATGCCGGCGAAGGCGAGCAGCTTGGAGAAACGTTCCTCGGGGAAGGGGGGGAGCTCGAGCGCCCCCACCAGCCGGGCTTCTTCACCCCACTTCACGGCCATGCCTAAAGCCTAGCAAAATTCAAAAAAGGGCGCCCGGAGCCGGCTCCGGGCGCCCTTTGGCGAGCTGGCTTAGGCCTTCTCGGCCAGGTGCCCCCACTTCTTCATGAACTCGTCGTAGTCGAGTTCGTAGTAGTCCTTGTTGACCTCGGTGTAGACCTGCCACTCCTCGGGGAGGTCCTCCTCGGGGAAGATGGCCGAGACCGGGCAGGCCGGGACGCAGGCGCCGCAGTCGATGCACTCCTCGGGCTGGATGAAGAGCATGAACTCGCCCTTATCCTCTTCCTCGGTGGGGTGGATGCACTCGACGGGGCAGACCTCGACGCAGGCCCGGTCCTTGGTCCCGATGCAGGGCTCGGCGATGACGTGAGCCATTCCCAATCACCTCCTTTACTCCCCTAGCTTGCGGGGTACGCTTCGCCGAAGTCAAGGGCGCATGCCCTAATCGAGCCGGTAGCGATCGAGCAGGGGGCGCACCCGCTCGAAGACCGCCTCCGGGAGCTCGGCGACCTCGGGCCAGGGCCGCGCCCCCTCCTCGGGGAACTTGGTGGTGCCGTCCAGGACCAAAACCGCTCCAAAGGGGGCTTCCTCCATCCAGGCGTCGCGCGCCGGGTCGAGGTTCGCGAGCAGGAGCCACATCAAGAGGTAGGGATTCTTGGGATCCACCCGGGCGTCGGTGAGGAGCAGGACCCGGGTGCCCCGGGCGGCCTCCTGGCCGAGGACTTCCCGGGCGAGGGCCCGGGCCTGGTGGGGCCGCCGCTTTTCCAGGGTGAGGGCGAGCACGCCGGGCCAGGTGGCCTGGGCGCGCGCCTCGGGGTGGGCGACGGGCCCGGGCGTGGGGGGCGGGGGCACCGGCCCGCCCTCGGCGGGGAGCTTGGCGGTGCCGTCCAGGATCAGCTTGCCACCGTAGGCCACCTCCTTCGGGGCGTGGTCGAGCTCGTCCAGGGGGCCTTTGAGGATGAGGGCGTGAGCTTTGGGGTCGAGGTTTTCCACCGCCTTCAAAAAGGCGGAAAACCCCGGCTTCACCGGGACCCCCGCGTCCACCACCACCATCATCTTGGTAAGGCTCATCTGCCCCAGGCCCAAAAGGGCGTAGGCGGCCTTAAAGCCTTGGCCGGGGAAGCGCTTTTCAATGCTCAGGTTCACCCAGTTGTGGGCCACTCCCTCGGGGGGCATGTGGTAGTCCACGAGCTCGGGGACGACGGTCTTCGCCGGGGGGAGGAAGAGCCGTTCGCTGGCCTCGATCAGCCAGGCGTCCTCCATCGGGGGCACGCCCACGATCGTCGAGGGGTAGATCGCGCCCTTCCGGTGGGTGAGGGCGGTGACGTGGAAGACGGGGAAGCGGTCTTTCGGGGTGTAGAAGCCGGTGTGGTCGCCGAAGGGGCCCTCGAGCTCAAAGGGCTCCGCCGGGTCCACGTACCCCTCGAGCACGAACTCGGCCTCCGCCGGTACCGGCAGGTCCACCGTCTTCGCTTGCACGAGCTCCACCGGCCGCCCCCGGAGGAAGCCCGCCAGGTGGTACTCGCTGATCCCGGGGAGCTCGGGCAGGGGGGCGGTGGCGGCGTAGGCGAGCACGGGGTCGCCGCCCAGGGCCACCGCCACCGGAAGCCGCTTCCCCAGCGCCCGGGCCTTCTCGAAGTGGCGGCGGCCGGTCTTGTGGAGCTGCCAGTGCATCAGGGTCCGGTTCCTCCCCACCACCTGCATCCGGTACATGCCGACGTTGAGCTCGCCGGTCTCGGGGTCCTCGGTGATCACCTGGGGCAGGGTGATGAAGGGGCCGCCGTCCTTGGGCCAGCACTTCTGCACCGGAAGGCGGGAAAGGTCCACTGCCTCGCCGGACTGGACCACCTCCTGCACCGGCGCCCGGGCGACCCTTTTGGGGAAAAGCCCCTTGAGCTCCTTGAGCTTGGGCAAGAGGGCGACGAGCCCCCGCACCCCGGGCTCGGGGGCGAGGGCGAGCAGGCGCTCGACTCGCTCCGCGAGCTCGTCGAGGTTTCGGACCCCGAGCGCGAAGGCGGTGCGCTCGGGGGTGCCAAAGAGCCCGATCACGAGGGGAAAATCCTTCTCCCGGACGTTTTTGAAAAGGAGCGCGGGCCCGCCGGTCTTGAAGGCGCGGTCGGCGAGGGCGGTGATCTCGAGCTCGGCCGAGACCGGCTCCTCGATTTCTAAAAGCTCCCCCCGGGCCTTGAGCGCCCGGAGGTAGGCGCCTAGGTTCCGAAACACGCCCCAGGATACTGCGGGTTTCCGCTGGGTGCGAATTTTCCTTACCCCGAACGGGGGGAGGGTAAATGTGCTCTTCACTGCTTCAATAGAACTGGTGTTAGGTGTGATGTGGCGGAGAGAAGCGGGCTCCGCATGCGTTGTCTTTGCTTTGCAGTGAGTTGGAGCAATGGGAAGTCCTAAGCGCTTTGTCGGCTTTACGCTCATCGAAATGCTGGCCGTACTGGCCATCCTGGGCCTGTTGCTCGCCCTTTTTGCCTGGGTGAACTGGTCGGGAACCGAAGCCAGCCGGGCAGGGTACGACCTGCGGTCGTTCTTCAGTGAGGTCAAGCAGGAAGCGATTCGCAGGAACCATAGCGTTTGGGTCCGTCACTCCGACACGAAGGCGTGGGCCTGCCTGGATAACGACACGGACTGCCTGAACGCGGGTGAAGGGGCCTACCGCACTCTGAATCTCCAGGCCTACCGGGGCCCCTTCTCGCTCTCGAGCGACCTCCCCGACCGGTGCTTGCGCTGGCGGCCGGAAGGCTTTCCCTCCCGCTGCGACGATCCCCAGCCGCTCAAGGCCACCGTGGAGCTCGATCAGGGAGGAGAGCCGGTGAAGGAGCTTTGCGTATCCCCGGGCGGCGCGGTCCGCCTGGTGGGACCGGGGGCGTGCCCATGAGCCGACGCGGGTTTACCTTGATCGAACTGCTGGTCGCGGTGGCGGTCTTCACGTTGGTGGCGACCGCGCTGGTGATGTCGCAGGTGGGGGCGCTGCGGGCCCACCGGAAGGCCAAAGAGGTGGAGCTCGCCACCCAGACCAGCCAGCGCTTCATCGCGCAGCTCCGGGCCAACCCCGAAGAGGTCCCGACGCTCTGTGCCAACGCCCAGGCCCCGCTCGTGTGCACCTCCCAGCCCTGCGTCGCCACCTCGAGCGGGCCGGTATGCGGCGAGGACGTGACCGACCCCGAGTTCTACCGGGTGCAGGTGCAGTACCTCGAGGGCAACGACCGCGTGGCCGATATGACCACTTACATCTACCGCGCAAGAGGAGGAACCGAGCCGTGAGGCGGTCGCAAGGGTTCACACTTTTTGAGCTCATCATCGTACTTCTGCTAGCCGGGGGCTTCCTGGCCCTGGTCACGCGGGCCTTCGTTTCCTCGGCGCAGGGGCGCGACCGGCTGGCCGGGGCTTCGCAGCTCGCGGGAGAGGTTTCTGCGGTGCTCTACAGCATCAACACCGATGCCTCGCGGGCCGGTTCGCTCAGCCTTTCCCCGGCGATTGCACTCTACCTTTCCGAGAACTGGTCGGCGGGGCTGGACTCGGTCGCCGTCGCCCACGGCGATACTTACGACGAGCTGGTTTTCCGTTGGGCTGAGGACGGCGCTTGCCCCAGTAGTGCCGGGCGGCCGGTGATCGTGGGTGCCGAGCAAGCCTGCGTTCTGGAGGCCAAATACCGGGTCAGCGATAAAAACGAACTCTTGCGGGCGTACAAGGACAGCGAAGAACCCATTGCCGGCTTCAAAGTGGAGGCCTTTCGGGTCTTTTGGGGAACCGCGAGTGATTGGCAGTGGGAGCGCCCAAGCCCCGAGGACGCCCGCTCCATTGCGGTCTACCTGCGGGCTTCTGTCCCCTATCGTGAGCCCAAGGGCTGCGGCATCTTTCCCAAACCCGGGCTCCTGGACGCCTACGGGGACGCAATTAAGGCTGAGATCGGTGAAGAAACCTACACTGGTGACGCCTGTTTGCGCCTGGTTCGGGAAGAGGTTGCAGAGTTTCCGCTGGTCAACGTTCAACACTGGTAGGGGGCGGCAATGCGAAGGAACGAAGGGTTTTTGCTAGCCACGGTCATGGCGATGCTGGTTCCGATTTTCTTGCTTGTGCTCTCGATGAGCAGTCTGGCTACCACCAGTCTGCGGGTGGCGGAGAACCGCCGTGACCGCGTGGTTGCCGAGCAGGCGGCTGAAGCTGGCCTGACTCTTGCCATGGCCCAGATTCGGGCTGCTGAGGAGCCTCCCGACGAGCTTTCCGGAAGCTGCGGGGACGGCGTGAACTGTAGCTACCAGGCGGTGCTCAAGGAGGAAAATGACACCGGTGCGCTCTACGAGGTGCGCGTTAAGGGCTACGGCCAAAACGGCGCCGAGCGGGAACTCGCCGCGCTAGTGCTCAAGGGTTACGGGGAGCCCCAGATCGCTCCCGTTTTCAGCCAGGGGCTGGTGTCGAAGGAGGCGGTCCTGGTGACTGGCTCGCCCACCATTGTGGGTGACGTGCACGGCGATCACGGGTTCGATCTGCGCGGAAACCGCATCCGGATTGAGGAAGGCACCGCTAGCGCGAGCTGCACCCCCGAAGAGGACCCCACCTGCATCTGCTCGGCCCATGGCGCCTCCTTGCGGGAGTACTGCCAGCGGGATGGTACTCCCACCTACGTGGTGCCCCCAGCTCAGGTTGATGACCCCGCCGCGTACATCGACACCCTTTGGGAGCGCTACGACGAGCTTCGGCCGGGCACTGGTTTTGACGTGGTGCACGAGGGCAGGCTCGAGATCCATAGCGCCAACGACCTCGAGGAGCTGGGGATTGGCAACGGGGACGAGCCGGTCAGGATCCGCGTGGTTGGCGGTGACGTCAACATCGGCCCCGGCATAGAGATCGAGAACGTCGAGTTCGTGCTGGACGACGATCGTACCTTCCGCTCCGAGAGTGACCTATCCCAGGTGAAGGTTTGGGCCGGAAATATCTCGATTCAGGGGGCCCCCACCCTGGAGAAGGTGGCCTTCTTCGCCGACCAGCAGGTGGGGATCGGCGGCGGTACGTCGGTGTACGACTCGGTCATCATGGCCGATAGCCTCGGTGGCGACATCGCCGGCAACAGCCCGGACACCAATGGCAACGTCGCCTTCTACAGCACCAAGGTACTGGTGGACGGCGATTACACCGTGTCCGGGCATGTGGAGTTTTACGGCGCCTCAACCGTGGCGAGCCGAGGGAACCTCGAGTTCCGGGGGCACACCCTATTTGACGTGAGCGCGTATCCCGACGGCAGTCCCGGGCTTGCGCTTATCGCCGAGGGCGACGTCACCATCAACGGCGCGGGCGGCCGCGAGGACTTCGCCGGCGTGATCTGGTCGGGCGGTCAGGTGATCTTCAACGACGGCGCCAGCACGCTCTACGGCGGCGTGGTGGCGATAGGCCAGATCATCAAACACGGCAACACCAACATCTATGCTCGGCACATTGAAAATGACGACCTGCCCACCGTCGACTCCTTCGACGGCGTGCAGGTCCTCTCCCGTACCGTGCTGTTCGGCGACTAGATGTGCAGTCTCACAACGTTGTTCACCTTAAGCCCTAAACGTGAGACAGGGGCTTGGTTGCCCAGACTGGAGTGCGGCCGGTGCCAGTTGTAGTAGTGAAGCCATTTGGGAAGGTGGGCATCCCGCTCATCGGAACTTCGGTAGGCG
>WFXV01000181.1 GCA_015490435.1 Thermaceae bacterium | reverse complement strand
GACCCGGTTCGGCCCCACCGCCGCCTTCCGCCAGTCGTCCTCGGCGCGGAAGGGGACCAGCCGGTCGTCGGTGTACTCCAGATGCTCGACGACCAGCTTGGGGTTCCAGGGATTCTCGGGGTTCGCGGCCAGCCGCCCCCGGATGCGCATGGCCCTCGAGGGGTCCATGCCCCCCATCGGGCGGCTGATGGAATCGGGCACCAGCGCGGTGATAAAGGTGAGCACCGGCCGGGGCCCGTTCACCGGGAGGAGGTTCGCGAGGAACGCCTTCACCCCCGGGAACCCCTGGAAGGGGCCCTTCAGGTCGGGGTCGGTCATGCCCAGGGCGGCGACGAGCTCCACCTCGAGGGAGCTCAGCGCGAGGCCCTCCCTGGCGCCGGCACTTCGGTCGTGGGAAGGGGCCGGGAGGGCCACCGCTCACCCCCTCTCGGGGCCGCCCACCGGGCGACCGGCGATTTCGAGCCTCGCGAAGACCCCCACCGCGTAGGCCGAAGCCACCGCCACCGCGGCCAGGCCCTCGGCGGGGGACATCCGGGTGGTGGCGACCCAGAAAATGGCTCCCACCACCGCCATGGCGAGGGCGAAGGTCCAGGCCCCTGAGCGGGTGGTGTACCCGGCCAGGAACCCGAGGACCGCCACCAGCCCGCCCACCGCGCTGGCGGCGGCGGGGTACTGAGCGGAGAGGACGGCCAGTACCGCCACGAAAAACGCGATGCCGCCTTTCATACCCACCTCCATGAATCAGGGGGTCGGCGAGCGCCGACCCCCGGGGACGGCCCGGGCCCGGGGGCCCGGGGCACCTGGTCGCCTAACCGGATTAGAGGGGGAGGTCCTCGTCGGGCGGGAAGACCGCCTCCGAGTCCGGGTCCACCGGCTGGGGCCCGGTGGCCTTGGCGGCCTCCTTGCCGCCGTTTGCGCGGGCGACCTCAAGACCTTGAACCCCGAGGCGGGGAGACCTCGGGGCGGGAGAACTTTTTGTTTCTCCCACCCTTCTCAAATTGCCGACGCCGGCTGCCCGGTTTTGGCACAGTCGCCGAGGCCCAAAGGCTGCTGGGTCCCCGAGAGTCGTAGGGCAAGACAGTGGCAGTCTTTGGGCCTCGAGGAGCCCGAAAAACGTTTTTCGCGAGAAGCGATTTTTTGGGGATAGTGGTCCTCTTAAGCCCCCCCTGCGCCGAGCGAAGCGAGGCGCGAGGGGGGGTTTGGGGGGGTGGTCACGCAGTTTTGGAACTAAAAACGGTGGTTTATGCCGTCACGCGTTGAGCTAGCGAAAACGCAATCCTGAGTAATATGAGTAAGTCCACATGACCCGAAAAAACATAGTTTTGGGTCTCTCGGTACGGGGGGATGCCCTTGAACTTGTTCACGGCACCCGGTCCGGCGTTGTAGGCGCGGTACCGGCAGCAGACGTTGGCGACGTAGCAACGATCGACCCGAGTGTTTGTCGAACGGCCGCCAGGGAGGGCCCTACCCCAGGGCACAGCAACGATGATCCGACGCAAAACTCCCGCCGCTCGGTGCGCTCCTGACGACGGGAGGACCACGACCTGCTCGCCTGGCGCCAAAAAGCTGCTTGGAAACCACGCGGTGCTCCAGCTACACGCGCAACCCGCGCTCAACGGGTTCGAAGACGAGCAAACGCGCTCCATTAGCCACAAAAAGTCCTCACATTCACGGGTTCGGTACACGAAGCGTCGTCCGACCTCCGCCCAATTACGCCCGTCCCCCGGGGACGGGCGGGGCCGCCAGCCGCCCGACCGGCAACCACTCGCCTTCGCTTTCCCCGACTCGGGACCTTGCTTTGGCCGACGGCTCTTGAGCCTACTGGAGGAAAGCCTCCAGGGCCACCAGACTCCCCTGGAGATCCTGGACCCTAAGGGAGTCGGGGGGTGTCGTCTCCATGAAGCACTACACCTTGGCCAAGCAGCCGCTTACCGGGGACGAACGAGCTGGACCACGGCCCGGTAAGATCACCTCGTGCCCGAGGTCAGCCGCTTCTTTGGGATCGTGGTGAAGATGTTCTACAACGACCACGAGCCCCCGCACTTCCACGCCCTCTATAGCGGCCAAATGGCCCTTATATCGATTCGGGACCTAAAGGTTCTAGGGGGCTCCCTTCCGCCCCGTGCCCTGGGCCTGGTCATCGAGTGGGCCGTGCTGCACCAGGAAGCGCTGATGGAAAACTGGGAGCGAGCCCGTCGCAAGGAACCCCTGGTTCGCATTCCGCCCTTGGAGTAGGCTGGTGGGGAAGATGCGCCTGGTAAAGATCGTGGAGGTCAGGCCCCTCGAGGGCTACAAGCTCTGGCTCCGCTTCGACGACGGGAGCGAGGGCGTGGTGACGTTTGACGAAGCGGAGTTCACCGGGGTCATGGCACCCTTGAAGGACCCGGCGTTCTTCGCCCAGGCCCACGTTGAGCCCAAGTTCGGCGCGCTCGCGTGGCCTGGAGAGATTGAGCTCGACCCCCTCACGCTCTACACGCGAGTGACCGGAAAGCCGCTCACGGAGAAGGCACCCTCGTAAACAGGGTTTACTCACCCCTACGTAGGACGAGGTTTCCCCGGGCCACCAAAGTGTCGAACCAGAAGACCAAGGCGGAGGTCAGCGAGGGGGCCCTGAGCCGGGCCGGGGCCTGGGACGGGCGGGGCTTCGCCCTCCTCACCCCGTGGCGGCACGACGCCAAGGAGGAGCGCGCCTACCAGGAGCTCCTGCGCGTGCTGGCAAGCGCCGGGTACCGCCCCGCCAGGCTCGTGGGGTACTGGCGGGACGAGCGCGGCGGGCGGGTCCGGGACCCCCTCCTCACCGCGACAGGGATAGGCCTGGACGAGGCGCTGAGGCTAGCGCGGGCGCACCATCTGTGCGCGTTCGTGTACCTCGGCCCCGAGACCGGCGGCCGGGTCGCGGTGGTCCACCCCGACGGCAGGGTGGAAAAGAGGGGCGCGCCCTCCGCCCGGGCGGTGGAGGCCGCCTGGCGCGAGGCCCGGGACCTGGGCCCCGTGTTCGAGGGATTCCTCAAGCGACCCGGCGGCTGGGCCGAGGCCCTCGTCCACGAGAAGGAAGAACGGGTGATGGAGGGGACTGAGGGCGCCCGCCCGGGCCCGTGAGCTGTGCGAGGAAGCGCCGGTTAGCCCCCGGTCGGGAGCCCCAGCGTCCGGCGGACGGCCTGCTCCGCCATCACCTGGATGAACGACTGGGCCGGGCGGTAGAGCGCCTGGAGCTCGCCCTCCCGCCCCCGGGCCCGGGCGTAGGCGCCGGGGAGGGCCTCCCGGGAGAGGGGCCCGAGGGGCTCGGGCTCGCCCGAGGGATGGACACCCACGAGCTCGCCCCCGGTCTCCGGCCCGGCGCAGACCGCGAGGTCCCCGGCTCCCCGCTCGAGGAGCTCCCGCGCCCGGTCGAGGTCGAGCCCCGGGACGAGCGCGACGAGCTCCTCGCCGCCGTCCCTCCACCGGGCGTAGAGCCAGGTCCTCCCCAGCTCCCACGACGCCAGGGCCCGCTCCAGCCGGTCCCGGTCGGCGGCCCGGACCAGCGCGACGCGCTCGGGGAGCTCGGGGAGCGCGTACGCGAGCGAGAGCCGGGTCGCCCTCCGCCACTCGCCCCGCAGGTAGGCCTCAATCACCTCTCGAAGTCCGACCTTCACGAGCCCATCTTACCGGCCCCCTACAATG
>WFXV01000180.1 GCA_015490435.1 Thermaceae bacterium | reverse complement strand
GAAGGAGCTCAATGCCTATCTGGACTACTACAACCGCGAACGACCGCACCGGGCCCTCAACGGTCTCGCGCCCCTCGAGTTCCTGGCTATGATGCAAAAGGAGTCGGTCCCCAAAGAGTCTCAAATGTGTTGACCGACTACAGGCGCTTGCGCGCCTCGCCCCGGGTCGGTTAGCCTTGGGTGACCTTTAATCCGGTCCCGTGAGGCCGGAAAGGTGGTGAAAAAAGTGCGAGAGAAGTCCGGAAAAACCTCGAAGGTGCCCCGTTCGGGGCGCGTTTTTTTGTCGGGGGCCGGCGGTGCGGTTTAAGGCGCGCGTGCTCGAGGCCCCGGAGATCTCCCGAGCCCTAAAGCGCATCGCCCACGAGATCCTCGAGGCCACCAAGGGGGTCGAGGACCTGGCGCTCGTGGGCATCCACACCCGGGGCATCCCCCTCGCGGGGCGGCTCGCCGAGCTGATCGAGCGCTTCGAGGGGCGGCCGCCGCTTTTCGGCCAGCTCGACATCACCCTCTACCGCGACGACCTCACCGAGCTCGAGCGGGCGCCGGTGGTGCGGGAGACGGTGATCCCCTTCGACGTGGCCGGGAAGCGGATCGTGCTGGTGGACGACGTGCTCTACACCGGCCGCACCGCCCGCGCCGCCCTCGACGCGCTTTCGGATCTCGGGCGGCCGGGCCGGGTCTACCTCGCGGTGCTGGTCGACCGGGGGCACCGGGAGCTCCCCATCTGCCCCGACTTCGTGGGCAAGAACCTCCCCACCTCGAAAAAAGAGGTGGTCAAGGTCAAGCTGGTCGAGACCGACGGCGAGGACGCGGTCGAGCTCTGGGAGCGGGCATGAGGCACCTGCTCGATTTCTCCGGCTGGGACAGGGCGGAGGTGGAGGCGCTCTTTGCCACCGCCCGGGCGATGAAGGAGGTCCTCTCCCGGCCCATCAAGCAGGTTCCCGCCTTGAAGGGCCGGACGGTGGCCACGGTCTTCTTCGAGCCCTCGACCCGCACCCGGATCTCGTTCGAGCTGGCGGCAAAGCGGCTCGGGGCCGACGTGGTGAGCTTTTCCGCCCAGAGCTCGAGCTTGAAGAAGGGCGAGAGTCTCAAAGACACCGTCCTCACCCTCGCCGCCTACGGGGTGGACGCCTTCGTCGTCCGCGCCGACGCCGCCGGGGTGCCCCACCAGGTGAGCCGCTGGGTCGAGGCGGCGGTGATCAACGCCGGGGACGGGTGGCGGGCCCACCCCACACAGGCGTTGCTCGACGCTTTCACGCTCAACGAGGCGCTGGAGGAGCTCCAGGGCAAGAAGATCGCGATCGTCGGCGACATCCTGCACTCCCGGGTGGCCCGCTCGAACGCCGAGCTCCTCGGGATCCTCGGCGCCGAGGTCTGGCTCGCCGGGCCACCGCCCCTCCTGCCCCGGCGGGGCGGGTTCTTCGGCGCCCGGGTGACCGCGAACCTCGAGCAGGCGCTCGCCGGTGCCGACGCGGTGATGGTGCTCCGCATCCAGAAGGAGCGGATCCCCGGCGGGCTCCTTGCCAGCGAGGCCGACTACCGCGCCGGCTACCAGATCACCGAGGAGCGGCTTTCGCTTTCGAAGCCGGGGGCGCCGATTCTGCACCCGGGGCCGATGAATCGGGATGTGGAGCTCGAGGGCACGCTCGCCGACGGTCCGAGGAGCCTGGTCCTCGCCCAGGTGGAAAACGGCCAGGCGGTGCGGATGGCGGTGCTCTACCACCTGCTTCTCGGGAGGGCGGCATGAGCCTTTTGATCAAAGGCGCGCGGCTATGGGACGCGGCCGGCGAGCACGGAACCGCCGACGTGCTCGTCGAAAACGGTCGGATCGTCTCCCTCGAGGGCGGCGAGGCCGAGCGGGTGGTCGAGGCCCGGGGGTACTACCTCCTCCCCGGCTTCCTCGACCTCCACGTCCACCTTAGGACCCCTGGAGAAGAGCAAAAGGAGAGCCTCGATACCGGCCTTCGGGCCGCGGCCGCCGGCGGGTTCGTCGAGGTGGTGATGATGCCCAACACCCGTCCCCCGCTCGACGCGCCCGAGGCGGTTTCCGGCGTGCTCCGGCGGGCGGCGGGGGTGCGGGGCGCCCGGGCTCGGGCCGCCGCCGCCCTCACCAGGGGGCAGGCCGGGAGCGAGCTCGCCGAGCTTCGCCTCCTCGCCGACGCGGGAGCGGTGCTCTTCACCGACGACGGCCGCACCAACGAGGACGCCGGGGTGCTCGCCGCTGGGCTCCGCTACGCCGCCGCCCTCGGCCGGCCGGTGGCGGTCCACGCCGAGGACGCGGGGCTTAGGGGGGAAGGGGTCGTCCACGAGTGCGCCCTCACCGAGGCCCTGGGTCTACCCGGAAACCCAGCCGAGGCCGAGAGCGCCCGGGTGGCCCGGGACCTCGAGCTCCTCCGGATGACCGGCGGCCACCTCCACCTCCAGCACCTCTCCACCAAGTCGGCCGTCCGGCTCGTGGCCGAGGCCATGAAGAAGGGCCGCCGGTCATCCGGAGGAGCTCGAGGTCCCGGGCCACCCGGGCGCTCTCGGCCTCGGCTGGGTTTCCGGGT
>WFXV01000179.1 GCA_015490435.1 Thermaceae bacterium | reverse complement strand
TGAGCTTCAGAAGGAGCTCAATGCCTATCTGGACTACTACAACCGCGAACGACCGCACCGAGCCCTCAACGGTCTCGCGCCCCTCGAGTTCCTGGCTATGATGCAAAAGAGTCGGTCCCCAAAGAGTCTCAAATGTGTTGACCGACTACACTTGCTTGACAGCGGCAGGGGCCCCGGGTAGCATGGTTTTTGCCCGCGTTATGCGGGTTTTGTGCGGCCCCGTGGTGTAGCTTGGTTAGCACACCCGCCTGTCACGTGGGAGGTCGCGGGTTCAAGTCCCGTCGGGGCCGCCAGCGCCGAGGTAGCTCAGTCGGTAGAGCACACGGCTGAAAACCGTGGTGTCGGCGGTTCGATTCCGCCCCTCGGCACCAAGAAGGGGGCCCTTTCGGGCCCCCTCGGCTTTTAGCGTGTCCCCCTTTCGAAAAGCCAGCGGGCAAAGCCCTGGACGGCGTTGGGCTCGAGCCGCTTCGGGTCCTTTAGGGCGTCTTCCAGGTAGGCCCGGACCAGGTCAGGGCTCGCGGCCCGCATCTGCTCGGCGACGCTTTTCCCGTCCTTCAAGGGTTTGGCGTAGACGTCGATTTCCGCCGCCCGCTCGGCCGCCTCTTGGAAGAGCGCGATCAGCGCGGAGAGGAGCCGTTCCTCGCCGGTGCGGGCGAGCAGGGTGTCTTCGGGGACCACGGGGAGGCCGTCGAGGTCTTTGGGGAGGAGGCCCTTGGCGTAGAGCTTCCGGGCCAGGTTGCTGGCGCCGAGCTCGAGGGTGCGCTCGGTCTCGGCCTGGCCCCAGCGGACTGCGAGCCGGTAGAGGCCGGGTTTTTCCGGGAGCGGAAGCGGCCCCGCCCAGCCCCGGTAGCCGACGCTGTTCGGAGGGTAGGGGGGGTGTTCGGTGAAGAGCTCGGCGCGGGCGGCGGGGTTGCCGGCTTCGTCTTTGAGCTCGAGCACCAGCGGCCGCCCCGGCAGGGCGGGCTCGCCCTGGTAGTCGAGGTAGACCCAAAGGGGTTCGCCGGCCCCGAAGCGCTCGAGCGGCCTGCCCTCTTCCCGTAAGGAAAGCGCGAGGACATCGACCCGCTGCCAGGGGTTTTGGTTTTGCCGCAAGAGCCTCCGGGCCCAGGGGGCCAGGGGGTGGTTGGCGTGGGCGCGGAGAAATTCGGAGAGCACCGAGCGCGCCGCCTCGGCCTCGCCGGCGTAGGTGAGGAGCAGGCCCCGCCAGTAGCCGAGGGCGGGGGCGCGGTCCTGGGCGTCTTCCAGGTCGGAAAGCGCCATCCGGATCTCCCAGTTCTCGTCCTCTGCCACCGCCTTCTGGTAGTTTTTCCGGGCTTCGAGGTGGGCCCCCCAAAGGGCGTAAAAGAGCCCGAGGTTGTAGCGGGCGGTGGCGTTTTCCTCGACCTTCAGGGCATATTCCGAAGCCAGCCGGGCGCGGGCGAGATTGCCGGTGAGGTAGTAAGCCCAGCCCAGGTTGGTCCAGTAAAGCCCCTCGTTGGGGTTCAGGCGAAGGGCGGCGAGCAGGGCTTCTTTGGCCTCCTCGCCGCGGCCCTCCTCGAAGGCGGCGAAGCTCTTCATCTCCCAGCCCCAGGCGTAGAGGGGCTCGAGCTCCGGCAGCTCCCGGGCGAGCGGCTTCCAGCGGGGATCGTCGGCGCTGTGCAAGAGCAGCACCGCCGCCGTGCGGTGGAGCAAGAGCGGGCTTTGGATCAGCTTTTCGAGCGCCGGCCCCTCCCCCCGCTCGAAAAACGCCCGCCAGACCAGCCCCATGCCTTCCTCGGGGAGCTTTTTCGGGTCGTGGAAGCCGATCCAAAACGCCCGTAGGGCGGGAGAGAGAATGTCCAGCTTCCCGTGGGCCAAAGCGGCGGCGTAGGCCCGGTAGCGGCGGGCCCGGGCTTCGTCCCCGTGGGCTTGGGCGGCCTCGGCCGCGCGCATCGGGTCCCGGGCGGCGAGGCGCAGGAGGGGCTCGAGCTCGGCCCGCTTCGCCACCGGCCCCGCCTCGCGTCCGAGCACGGCCCCGGCCCAGAGCGCGGCCGCCTCGAGGCTCCCCACCACCCCCTTGTGGCTCTTTTCGCCGTCGAAGAGCCCCAGGTGGTAAAGCCCCTTCTCGTCCTGCCAGCCGGCAAGGACCCAGTCGGCCCCGGTGGCCTCGGCCACCATCCGCGCCCCCGCGGGGGTGGCGAGGCGGGGCAGGGTGAGCCGCCAGCCGTCCCGCCAGGGGGGTTCGGGCAGAAAGAGCGCCGCAAAGACGGGATCCCGGGCGCCGAGCGCGTCCGCTAGCGCCTCGGCGTCGGTAAAGCCGGTCTTCCCCTCGAAGGGCAGGACCCAGCCCTCGGCGAGGGCCAGGCCGAGGGCGAGAATGAGCGCGAAGAGCCGCCGCATGGCCCCACTATAGAGAGCCCGGGTGAGCCGGTCTTGAGCTTGCGCTTCGTTAACCCGAGCGGCCATCATGGGTTGACGTGGACCTCCTCGCTGCCCTCACCGAGAAATGGACGCCGGGGCCCGAGCTGGCAAGAAGGCTCGGGAAGACCCGGCAGGCGGTGGCGAAGGAGGTCCGCCGCCTGCAGGAGGCGGGGGTTCCGGTGGAGGTCTCGAAGCGGGGCTACCGCGTCGCCCCCGGGGCCCCGGTGCCGGGAAACGTGCTCCCAAAGCTAAGAGGCCGCTTTGGTCGCCCTTACCACTACCACGGCACGCTTCCCAGCACCCAGGACGCGCTCCGCCGCCTCGCCGAGGCGGGCGCCCCCGAGGGCACGGTGGTCCTCGCCGAGCGGCAGACCGCCGGGCGGGGGCGCCGGGGCCGGCGCTGGGA